>DVFM01000067.1 GCA_018713245.1 Candidatus Merdivicinus intestinavium | reverse complement strand
ACACCGCCTCTGTCACCAAGATTTTTACGGCTGCCGCGGTTTTGCAGCTGGCTGAACAGGGCAGGCTACGGCTGTCGGACCGGATTACCCCCCTTGTGGATTTGTCCGGCACCAAAATCCCGGAGGATGTCACCATCGAACAGCTTTTGAACCACACCTCCGGCATTGCCGACGACGCGGACGAGGTAGCGGGAGAAAGCTACGCGGCGCTGTTCAAGGACAGCCCCAACTACGCCATCCGGGAATGCCGGGATTTCCTTAAAAATTTTGCCTGGAAGGAACCGGTCTTCCCGGCAGGGACGGCTGCGCGGTACTGCAATTGCTCCTATGTCCTGCTGGGAATGGCGGTAGAGGCGGTTTCCGGGGAGAATTACCGGGCTTATTATAAAAAGCACATTTTTGAACCGGCCGGGATGGCCCATACCGCCTTTTTGTCCATGGAGGAGGTCAACGAAAGTACCGCCGAAGGGTACGAAAGCGTGCAGGACGAGGCGGGACGTTTGATCGGATACCGGAAAAATATTTACTCCTTCCCGCCCCGGGGTACGCCGGACGGAGGCGCTTACACCACGGCCGGGGACCTCTGCTGTTTTTTCGAGGCTGTGCGGGAACGCCGGATCCTGGACGGGAATTATGCGGATGTCTTCTTCCGGCCCCACTGCCCCTTTACCAGCCCGGAGCCCCGCTTGG
Source organism: Candidatus Merdivicinus intestinavium (assembly GCA_018713245.1). GTDB lineage: Bacteria > Bacillota > Clostridia > Oscillospirales > Ruminococcaceae > Merdivicinus > Merdivicinus intestinavium. Next base: position 6,193 of record DVFM01000067.1, on the reverse strand, counting down.
GACTCCCGGGGCTTTACGCCCAGAATGGGTACGGGCTGGAATTTCTCATGCTGCCCGGTAAAGAAACGTCCTTCTGCATCGGCAAGGACGGCCTGAATCCGGGCGTTTGCGCCAATGCCACCTATTATCCGCAGAATCATATCACACTGGTCCTGCTTGCAAACCAGGACTGCAACGTCTGGGAGATGACCCGCCGGGTCCAGCGGGAAATGCTCCGTCAGAATTGGCTTGATCCCCGGCTTTGACCGGAAAAATAGAAAAGAGGTAATATTATGAATTACTTAATCGGCATCGACCTTGGCACATCCGCCACCAAAACCGTCCTGTTTGACGAGGAATGCAATGTGGTTGCTTCCGCCACGGTGGAGTACCCCATGTACCAGCCGGAAAACGGCTGGGCGGAGCAGGACCCCGCCGACTGGAAAAACGCGGGTCTGGCCACCATCAAGGAAGTTCTCCAAAAATCCGGCGTTTCCGGCGAGGACGTCAAGGGCATCGGCCTTTCGGGCCAGATGCACGGCCTTGTCATGCTGGATGAAAACAACGAGGTCATCCGCCCCTCCATCATCTGGTGCGACCAGCGCACCGGCGCGGAGTGCGAGGAAATCACCCGGAAGGTAGGGAAGGAACGGTTAATCGAAATCACCGCGAACCCGGCCCTCACCGGCTTCACCGCTTCCAAAATCCTGTGGGTCCGCAACCATGAGCCGGAAAACTACGCTCGCTGCCGCCACATCCTCCTGCCCAAGGACTACCTGCGCTTCGTGCTGACCGGCGTTTACGCCACCGAAGTTTCCGACGCCAGCGGTATGCAGCTCTTGGACGTGCCCAACCGCTGCTGGTCCGACGAAGTGCTGGAAAAGCTGGACATTGACAAATCCCTGCTGGCCGAGGTTTACGAATCCCCCGAGGTCACCGGCACCATCCTGCCGGAAATCGCCGAAATGACCGGCCTGTCCACCAGCACCGTGGTGGTTGGCGGCGCAGGCGACAACGCCGCAGCAGCAGTGGGCACCGGCGTTGTGGAGGACGGCAAGGCTTTCACCACCATCGGCACCAGCGGCGTGGTTTATGCCCACTCCGACAAAATCGCCATCGATCCCAAGGGCCGTGTCCACACCTTCTGCTGCGCCGTCCCCGGATGCTGGCACGTCATGGGCGTAACCCAGGCCGCCGGGCTTTCCCTCAAATGGTTCCGGGACAATTTCTGCCGCAACTACATGGAAAAGGCGGAGAAAGAAGGGGTTGACCCCTACTACCTCATGGATAAAGACGCCGAGGCTGTCCCCGCCGGGAGCCGCCGGCTGTTCTACCTGCCCTATTTGATGGGCGAGCGCACCCCCCACCTGAACCCCGACTGCCGGGGCGTGTTCTTCGGATTGAACGCCATCCACGGCCAGCCGGAGCTGATTCGCGCCGTCATGGAAGGCGTGTCCTATTCCCTCACCGACTGCTACGACATCCTCTGCGGCATGGGCGTCAAACCGGAAGAAATGATGGCCTGCGGTGGCGGCGGCACCAGCGCCCTTTGGCGGCAGATGCTGGCGGACATGTTCGGCTGCTCGGTCAAAACTGTGGCGTCCAAGGAGGGCCCGGCTCTGGGCGTGGCCATCCTGGCCGGCGTCGGCGCGGGGCTTTATCCCAGCGTCCAGGAGGCCTGCCGGAAATTTGTCAAAACCGCCAAGACCTGCGGCCCCATCCCTGAAAACGAGGAATTTTACAAGAAAGCCCATCCCCTTTACCAAAAACTTTATGCAGACTTGGAGGAGGACTACCGGGAGCTGGCGGCTCTGTAAGGAGGCGTTTCCATGCGGACTTTTACCAAATCCATCAAGGAAGAAACCGTTCTGCCCGGCGAAGAGAAGGAAATTTTCCGGGCAGACGGCAGCGGCCTGATTACGCATATGTGGTTCGGCGGCAGCTATGAAACCATCCCCGACGCCCGGCTAAACATCTATTACGGCGCGGAGGAAACCCCTTCCGTTTCCGCCAAACTCTATCTGATGCACGGCATCGGATTTGGGGACAAAGGTTCCTTCCAGACATCCATGGTGGGAAAAACCGGGGAAATTTCCGGGATTTACAATCGCTACCCCATCCCGTATCAGAACGGCGTCCGGGTGACCTTAACAATCAGCCCGGAGGAAAAGGGAGCCGCCCTGTTTTGGTCCATTGTCCGGGCCACAGAGGGGATGGAGCTGATGCTCGGGGGAAAACGGGCGGTCAACCCCCGTTTCGTCCTGTGCCGCACGGAAAATTTCCTGGCGAAGCCTTTGGAGGAATTTACGATCTACCAATCCGCCGGACGGCAGGGCTGCCTGTTTTTGACGGCGATGAGCGCGAAAAGCCGGAATCTGGAATATCAGGAAGCGTGTTTCCGGGGGTATTTTGACGGGGAGATGCAGTTGCTTTCTTCCGGCATGGAGGATTATTTCCTGGGGACCTACTATTTCCAGAACGGAAAGTATCAGACCGACCTGGCGGGCGTTACCCATTTTGTTCACGAGGAGTATCCCCTCCACGGCCTGACCGGCGAACCCACGGAATTCAGCGGCTACCGGTTTCACAACACCGACCCCGTCTTTTTCCCGAAAGATTTCCGGATGACCCTGCGCTGCGGGGAACGCCTGCGGGATTACACCTTTCATAACCCTCAGGAAACGGAATACAACGTTTATGTGTTCGCCTATGAGTTTGACGCGCTGGTTTAAGGGGGGATTTTATGGTCACCTGGGAACAGCTGGAGGCTGCCTGCCAAAACTGCCGGAAATGTCCCCTCTGGCAGACCCGCACCAATGTGGTGACGGGGGTGGGAAACCGGGAGGCGGACGTCCTCTTTGTGGGGGAAGGCCCCGGGGAACAGGAGGACCTGCGGGGGGAACCCTTCGTAGGCCCTGCGGGCCAGCTTTTGGACAAAATGCTGGCGGCAATCCAGCTCGACCGGAAGCAGGTGTACATTGCCAATGTGGTGAAATGCCGCCCGCCAAAAAACCGGGACCCTCTGCCGGAGGAGCAGGCGGCCTGCATCCACTATTTAAGGGCCCAGACCCGGCTTATCCGCCCGAAAATCATCGTCTGCCTGGGGCGGATCGCCGCTCAGGCCATTATCCGGCCGGACTTTAAGATCACAAGGGAACGGGGGACCTGGGAGGAACGGAAGGGCTTCTGGCTCATGGCCACCTATCACCCCTCCGCCCTTCTGCGGGACCCGTCCAAAAAGCGGGACGCCTGGGAGGATTTGAAAAGCCTGCGCCGGAAAATGGAGGAATTGGAATGAATCAGAAAAAAGCCGCGGCCGGGCTGGCTGCATTTTCCGCCGGGATTTTCGCCGCCGGGCTCTGGTACGGCAACCGGACTGTCGGGGCGGCGTCTCTGGAGGTCAGAAGCCCCCGTCTGCCGGAGGAATTTTCCGGGTTTACCGTCGCCCATGTCTCCGACCTGCACAACGCGGAATTCGGAAAGGAAAACGCCCGCCTGCTCCGGCAGCTGCGCCGTTCCCGGCCGGATGTCATTGCCGTTACCGGCGACCTCATCGACTCGCGGCGCACCAACATCCGCGCAGCCCTGAAATTCGCCGCCAAAGCCCGGGAAATCGCCCCGGTGCTGTATGTCCCCGGCAACCATGAATCCCGCATCGCGGGATATGAGCGGCTGAAAAAAGGGCTGGAACGCCTGGGGATTCCCGTGCTCCACAACAAGCAGCTGATCTGGAAAAAAGGGGGCGCTTCCATCCGCTTCGCGGGCATGGCCGACCCGGATTTCCTGGTGAACCGGGGCGACTGCCGGGCGCGGGAGGATATCGCGGCGGAGCAGCTCCGCGCCTTTCCCAAAGACCCGCGGTTTACCGTTTTGCTGTCCCACCGGCCGGAGCTGTTCCCGGTCTATGCGGCATTCGGAGCGGACCTGACCCTTTCCGGCCATGCCCACGGCGGCCAGTTCCGGCTGCCCGGAATCGGCGGTTTGTTTGCGCCGGGGCAGGGAATTCTGCCCAAGTACACCAGCGGCCTTTACCGGCTGGGAAACGCGCAGATGGCGGTAAGCCGCGGCCTCGGAAACAGCAAATTCCCCCTGCGGCTGGGCAACCGCCCGGAAATCAGGGTGATTACGCTGCGGCGGGACGGTTAAATTCCCATAAAAAATGCCCTTCGGCCAAAACCGAAGGGCATTTTCAACTTTCGCGCTGTTCAGTTCAGTTTCTGTCCGCAGGAGGTGCAGAAAGCCGCATCCGCGGGAAGCTCCGCGCCGCAGTTCGGGCAATGTATGCCGGCGCTTGCCGGTTCCTCCTCCTGAACGGGAGTCTCCTCCGTAACCCGCGCGCCGCAGGCACTGCAGAAAGCGGACTCCGCGGGCACCTCCGCACCGCAGTTGGCGCAGATCTTAATCCCCTTCACCTGGCGGATCTGGGCGTTGAGGGCGTCGATCTGGGCCAGGGCGCTATCGATGACCTGCATCTTATCCGCATACGGATCCCCCGCATCAACCCTGTGCGCCTCGTAATAATTCTTGCCGATTTCCGCGTAAGCCGCCTGAATCATGCTCTGCTGCGTGGAAATCTGGGAATTCAGGCTGTTGATTTCCGCAAAATCCTTGGCTTTTTTCGCCACATCCTTGCCTTTATTGGTTAGGGTTTCCCCCAGTTTATCAAAAAATGCCATCTGAAACCTTCCTCTCCTTAAATGTTTTTGTCAATCGTCTCGTCCAGCTTGCCCATGGAAACCGTCCCCTGGTGCAGGGCGGTGAAAGCCAGAATCAGGTACAGGGCGGAGCGGACAAAGGACACGATATAGTTAATCAGGGAATCGATATTCAGCGGGAAGTCCAGCCGGAACGCGGTGAACCAGCCCAGGAACACGTTGAAGAATCCGAAAATGTCCCCGATCATCCCCAGCAGGATGGAAACCAGGTAAAAGACGACATAGATGACGACCGCTTTGACGGCGGCCTTGCGCAGCCAGACATTGCTTTCACAGAGCAGGATGTAGCCCGCCACCACAATCAGGCCCAGAAAATTGATGAGCCCCAGGATGTACAGGATTGCGCCCAGCAAGCCTACCGAAATCCCCAACTTTGTCTTTTCCATAAACCAATTCCTCCTAATTTTGACGGGCAGAACGCCCCTCTTTATATAATTCATTATACCGAAAATTACCACCGGTGTCCAGTAAAGTTTGATTTTTTTGGGACAATTTTTCGGGATATACTTTGTTGAAAAATGACAAAAACCCTGCTTTCAAGGGGGAAGCAGGGTCTGTTGTTCAGCGGATTTTGCCGATATCTTTGCGGTAATGGGCGTCCTGGAAGGAGATTTTCGCCACAGCCGCGTAGCTCTTCCGGAGCGCCTCCTCCCGGTCCTTGCCGGTGGCGGTGACGCCCAGCACACGGCCGCCGGAGGTGAGGAACCTGCCGTTTTCCAGCTTGGTGCCCGCGTGGTAAACGGTGACGCCTTGGGCCTGGCCCATGGAATCCAGTCCGCTGATTTCATAGCCGGTCTGGTATTTCTGGGGGTACCCGCCGGAAGCCATAATGACGCAGGCGGCGGATTCGTCGGAAAATTCCACCGGGATTTCCGCCAGCCGCTCATCGTGGACCGCCTCAAAAATGGTCAGCAGATCGGTTTTCAGCAGGGGCAGCACCACCTGGGTCTCCGGGTCGCCGAAGCGGCAGTTGTACTCAATGACCTTGGGGCCGTCCTTGGTAATCATCAGGCCGAAATACAGGCAGCCCTTAAAGGTGCGGCCCTCGGCCTTCATGGCCTCCACAGTGGGGAGGAAAATTTCCTTCATGCAGCGTTCGGCCACATCGGGGGTGTAGTAGGGGTTGGGGGCGATTGTGCCCATGCCGCCGGTGTTCAGGCCCTCGTCGTTGTCCAGGGCGCGCTTGTGGTCTTTAGAGGAGATCATGGGGACCAGGGTCTGGCCGTCGGTAAAGGACAGCACCGAAACCTCGGGGCCTTCCAGAAATTCCTCGATGACGATATGGTTGCCGGACGCGCCGAAAATCTTGTCGCTCATGATGGAGTGGACGGCGTCCAGGGCCTCCTGCTCATTTTTTGCGATGAGAACGCCTTTGCCCAGGGCCAGGCCGTCGGCCTTGACCACGGTGGGGTAGGTATTCTGGGCCTTCAGGTAGGCCACAGCATCTTCCTCGCTGGCGAAGGTTTCATATTTGGCGGTGGGGATGCCGTATTTTTTCA
>DVFM01000066.1 GCA_018713245.1 Candidatus Merdivicinus intestinavium | reverse complement strand
ATCCCCGCTGTCAAAGCCCTTATGGAAACCGCTTCCGGCGACGAAAAGACCGGTATGTCCATCGTCCTGAAAGCCCTGGAGGAGCCTGTCCGCCAGATTGCGGCCAACAGCGGCCTGGAAGGCTCTGTCATCATCGACAAGATCCTCTCTTCCGGCAAAGTGGGCTACGGCTTCGACGCTTCCAAGGAAGAATACTGCGACATGATCTCTGCCGGCATTGTGGACCCCACCAAGGTTACCCGCAGCGCTTTGGAGAACGCAGCTTCCGTTGCGGCTATGGTTCTCACCACCGAGTCCCTGGTTGCCGACATCAAGGAAGAAACTCCCGCTGCTCCCGCAGCTCCCGCAGGCGGCATGTATTAATCCGTAACAACAGCAGTTGTATCAAAAATCCCGGCACTGTCAAAGGCGCCGGGATTTTTTGCGTCTATTTTTCGTAAAGGGAACGGAGTTTTTGCCGCATGGCGGTGTTTTCATACAATGGGAGGATGTTGGCTGTCTGGCTCATGCTGCCCATTAAGGGAACCCCATCCAATTCGGTGCCCTGTAAACCAGCCGCCAGGGCTGCGGCCATCCGGTCCGCGTAGATCACTTTGATTTTCCGCCCAAAATAGGGGACCGCCTGAAGGCTTTGGGGCGGGGCCATGCCGGTGCTGTCCTGAAGGGCCGCCGTCCTTAATTGGGCCTGCACCATGGCGTTTTCCCGTTCATCCAGAGTGTTGGCCGCCAACGCCTCCCGGATGGCTGCGCCGATTCCTTGGTCAATGGGAAGCTCCTGGAACGCTGTGCCGAACCATTTGCTGTACGGGGCATAACGGTTGCAGCAAAGAAAGCAGATGCGCATGAGCCGGTCGGCCATCCGCCCGCACACCAGCCGGGAGCCGATGTCATCTCCCCGGTCGCCGCACCGGCGCAGGAAGGCCTGCTCCTCTGCCAGGGCCGCCCAGCAGGAGGCCATCAGGTACTGCCGGACTACTTTCGGGTAAAAATGCAGGGAATCCAGCAGGGGCTGCACCCCCAAATCGTCCCGGTAAAGCTCCCCGGCGGAAACCGCCAGCAGGCGGTGCTCCGAACAGGCCAGCCAGTCGGCCGAATCCCATTTTTCCGGCTCCCCGTCACCCAGATAGGATTGCAGGAATCCCCGCGGGGTGTAAATCCAGATCAGCGGATTCACCCGCCCCGCCGGAGCCGGCTCCGGATGGCGCACGCCGTTGTCGTCGGGGTCCGGTTCCGAAAAGTGGACGCTGTGCCCGCCGAATTCGCCGGGCAGTTCCGCGCACAGGGCGTCCCAGACGTCCCCTTTCTTCCCCATCTCCTCCTCCGCCAGGAAAAGATAGAGCCGCGGCCCCCACATATGGTCGGTGGACACCGGGTCGTCATAGCCCAGCACGTCCGACCCGTATCCCAAAAGCCCCGCCGAATAGCGAAGCCCCGGGAAATTCCGGTCCAGAATGGGCTTCACCGCTTCCCGGTAAAAATCCCGGCAGAGCTCCTTCCCTTTTTGAAACGCCATTTTTACTCCCTCCGTTTCCAGACCTTCCGAATGTCCAGAAGCCCGGCGCAGCAGAGGAAAAACAGGATCATCGCCGCCCCCTGGAGCAGATAGGCGTTCTGCATCCCGATAAGGTCCATCAGGCTCCCGTACACCGCATTCCATCCGATGTCAAACAGCGTTGCCGCGCTGATAATCATCCCCGCCGCCGTCGCCACTCCGCCGGCAGGATAGTAGGACTGAATCAGCATCACCATCGTGGGATAGAGGATGGAGAAGAACAGCCCCGATATCCCCAGCAGCAAAAGCCCCCCTTGCTGCATGACTGTGGCAATGACGAACAGCACCGTGGCGGCGGTGGTGAACGCCATGATGCTCCGCTTGATGCCGAACTTCTGCACCACCGGCGCGAACACCAGCCGCCCTGCCATAATCCCCCCGAAAAAGAGGGAAAGGTAGCCGGATGCCTCATCAATGGTCAGCCCGAAAGCCCCGGTGCCGGTGGTGACCAGCCAGTTCATGACGCTGTGCTCCGCTATAAAGTAAAGCCCCAGCATCAGCACCAGAAAGTAGAAGGCCCGGTTCTTTAGGGCCTTCCGGAACCCGAACTTTTCCGAAGGCTCCGCCCCGTCGCTGCCCGGCCGGGGGAAACGGACAAAAATCAGCACCGCCGCGCCGGCAAGTCCCATCACCAACAGAATCGCGTTGGCCCAGTGCCAGGAGGAAAACCCGTCGGCGAACATCCCGGCCAGCCGCTGGCTGCCGGTGGTGCCGATGCCCTGAATAAAGAACAGGGTGTTGACCACCACAGCGGACATGCCGATAAAAATCTGCCCCGTCAGGACGTTAATCAGCGTGCTGGTCAGGGTGGAGGCTCCCATGCTGAAGAACATTCCCGCCAGCAGCGCCGGATAGCTGTCCAGGAAAATATAGGAGACCACCGCCCCCATCCACAAAGCCGCCGCCCCGAAAAAGGCCAGCTTCCGGTGCTTGGTATCCGCAAGCCGCCCGCCGAACAGCAAAAACACCAGATTCCCCACATAGCTGACAGTAATAATCATGGACCGCTGGGTATTGGACAAATCAAAATGCTCCCCAAAGATGGGGATGAACACGCCCCGCATGGCGTCGCTTGCCCCCAGCGCAATCATCAAAATCAAAAACCCGAGATATGCCAGCACGGCGTTTTTCTTCATACTGCTCACCTGCCCGTTTCCAAATTTCAAGCCGTTTTTGGGCTTGTTACCTTCGTTTATTGTAGCATATTTATATAGAAAAAGCTAGAACATTCTTGAATTTTATAAGACCTTGCCGCATTGATCCGGCATATGTTTGGATTTTTTTGCATGAGTATGATAAGATAAATTTGAAAGATTAACTATTAAAAGTCAAGCCTGAAAATGAATGGTGGTGGTGAAAAAGGATAGCTCAAAAAAGGTATAGCAAAGCTAAGGTCTTGTCAGACCTCTGCTGGCTATTTCAAGCAGCTGCCCTCA
>DVFM01000065.1 GCA_018713245.1 Candidatus Merdivicinus intestinavium | reverse complement strand
CCACCGGCATGTTGGAGGTGTTGGCGATGAGGATGGTCCGGTCGGTCATGGCGCGGCCGGATTTGGGGTCGATCAGTTCGGAGAATTCCTCCAGAACCTGGGTCATCTCGTTTCCGCGTTCGCCGCAGCCGATGTAGACGATGATGTCCGCATCGCACCATTTGGCCAGCTGGTGCTGGGTCATGGTTTTGCCGGTGCCGAATCCGCCGGGGATGGCGGCGGCGCCGCCCTTGGCGATGGGGATCAGGGTGTCGATGACACGCTGGCCGGTAATCAGGGGCCGGTCGATGGGCAGACGGCGGGTTACGGGGCGAGGGGTACGGATGGGCCATTTCTGAAGCAGGGTCAGGGGACGCTCCTCGCCGTCGGGGGTGCGGAGCACTGCCACCGTGTCGTTGACGGTGTACTCCCCATCCGGGGAAACCCGGATAATCTCGCCGGAAAGGTTGGGCGGCAGCATGCATTTGTGCAGGATTGCCGGCGTTTCCGGGCAGGTGGCGTAAATATCGCCGCCCTTTACCTGGTCCCCTTCCTTCACGGTGACGGTGACGGAATAGGTCTTTTTCTCGTCCACGGGAGAAACGTTGACGCCCTCGGCAATAAATGCGCCGCCGGAAAGGGCGGCGATATCCTGAAGCGGGCGCTCGATCCCGTCAAAGATGTTGGACAGGAGCCCGGGACCCAGCGTGACCGAAAGGGGCGCGCCGGTGCCTGCGACCGGTTCGCCGGGCTTCAGGCCGGTGGTGCCCTCGTAAACCTGGATGGTGGTAAAAGCCTCGGTAACGCCGATGACTTCGCCGACCAGGCCCTTTTCGCCCACGCGCACCATTTCCATCATGGAGAAGTCGCGGGTATCCCGAACCTTGACAACCGGTCCGTTAATGGAATATACGGTATTAGGCAAAATCCCCCACTCCTTCCAATTTGCTCAGATCCGCTTTGCCGGAATTGTAAAAATCCTCTTCCGCCTGTTTGAGCAGCGTGTCATAGGTTTCATCTTCATAAAGATGCGTGTTTTCGCTGTAGAAAATCAGCCCGCCCAGCTGGATTGCCGGGGAAACCTCCACAGCCGCATCCTTCGCCAGGGAGCGCACCAGTTCTTCGTCCTCCGCGCGGACCAGGATGTGCAGCTGCTCCCCCTCGTGTCTGCCGAGAAGCGCCTTCAGCTTTTCCCGGTAAGCGTCGGTTTTGGCAAACTCCTTCACCCTGCCGGCAGCCCGGGCGAACATCTCCCGGGTCAGCTCGCTGCGGCGGGACAGCACCCGCTGCCGCGCAGCCAGCCGCTCCTTGGTGACATCCCGTGCAAAGGCAGCGCGGATTTCTCCGGCTTTGCGCTGGATGGTATCGTAGGCGCGCTGGATTTCCGTCTCCTGGATGTCCACCAGTTTTTCTTCTTTATAACTGTCCACTTCCGAAAGGATTTCGGTGGTCTTGCTTTCCACCTCGGCGGTCACTGCCTTTTCAAAGCGGGCCAGCTTTTCGTTATCATTGGGCACGCAGAACCCTCCTTGTTTTCTGAAATACGGCGATGCCGTCAAATCCGGATGCCAACTGCCTCCTGAATGTAGCTGGTGATGGAGTCGCCGATAGAGGAATCGCCATGGCGGTCCGGAATCTCCACAATCAGGGGCCGCCGGCGGTTGAGCTTAATGTCATAGACAAGGTCCCGGCAGAGGGTAATGAGCTTTTTGGTCATCAGAACAATGCCGATGCTCTCGTCCGCCATCACCTTCTCCAGTTCCTGCGCGACCTCCTCATATTCATGCACGACAACACCCTCAATCCCGGCCAGGCGCATGCCGACCCGGGTGTCATTGTTGTCGCTGATTACAAACATCCGCATTTGAGCGATTCCTCCTTTTGCCGGGTATCATGCTGATTACAGGTTGTTCAGGATCAGGATGGAGATCAGCAGGCCGTAAATTGCGATACCTTCGCCCAGAACTACGAAAATCAGGGCCTTTGCAAAGACCTTGGGGTCCTCGCTGACAGCGCCGATGGCGGCGGGAGCGCCCGCGGCAACAGCGATACCGGCGCCGATGCAGGCGAGACCGGTTACCAGAGCGGCGGCAATGTAGCCCATACCAGAAGCGGTGGAAGCGGCAGCAGCGGCGTCAGCAGCGGAAACAAGACCGCCCATCGGGACGATGACGGCGATCAGGCAGAGGCCGGCAAACGCGCAGAGGTTGGCGATAATATTCCGTTTTGCCTTTTTCCCGGTCAGCGCGCCGCGGAACACGGGAACCAGAGGGGCTGCGATCAGCAGAAGGGCAACCAGGGGCAGGATAAGCAGGATAGCTGTTTTCATTGTAGTTTCCTCCTAAAATTGAATAATATGGTAGGGGCTTCGGTCAGCGCTCCGGCCGGTAGGAAATAATCGCCGGCTCGTAAGGCTTTCCGTCGCCGCTGTAAAAACGGCTGAAAATCTCGTAGAATTCCAAACGGAGCACCTGAATGCCCACAATCAGGCCTTCCAGGCACATAACGAAGAGGTTTCCGAAGATCAGAACGACAACGCTCCCCGCTCCGCTCATCATTTCGCTCAGGGACATCACCACCGCCATCATTCCGGCGTGGGAGAGGATGAAGCCGCCTACACGGAGGAAGCTCATGGTGTTGGAAACATAGCTGAGCACATATTCAAACATTTCAAAGAAATTTTCCATCAGGAAGGTGCCGATTCCGTCCTCCGGCTTGATATTTTTGCGGCCGGAGCAGAGCTTGGACAGCGGCTCCTTGAAGTAAATGCAGACAAGCGGCAGTACAATCACCACCACAATGAACACGGGATTGAGCACATTGACGTCGAAGAGCATCAGCAGCGCCGCGGCAATGATCGCACCCAGATAAACCATCAGCCCGGCTATGCCGTTCTGGCTGAATATGGCCTTTTCCAGGTTGTGATACTTGAAGCCCAGATAGATGTTGATTATCATGGCAATCGCAATGGCGCAGACGCCGACGCCGATGGCGCCGATCAGCAGGATGTTGGTGGTCCCGCTGTCAAAGACCTCAATGGGTTTTTCCGCAAAGCCAAGCATGCGGAAGAAAGGGTCCAGGACATGTTCCAGGCCGAACACCGACCCGTAGGCCGTGCCGAAAATCATGCTGGAGATACCCAGCCGGAGCATAATCTTGCCGAAGTCCATCTTTTTCCAGCAGGCGAGCACCAGGCCCACAACCGCCACGACAAATCCCTGTCCCAGGTCGCCGAACATGATGCCGAAAATCAGAGAATACGTAATGGACACCAGCAGCGTCGGGTCGAAATCCCGGTATCCCGGCGTACCGTACATTTCCACAAACATCTGGAAAGGCTTCGCGAACCGGCCGTTTTTCAGGCGGGTCGGCGGCGTCAGGGTCGGGTTGGTGTCGTCCGGCTGGAACACGCAGGAAACCGTTTCCAGCGGGTCCATCTGTTTGGAGAACCGCTCCTGCTCCGAAACCGGGACAAACCCCTCCAGGTAGAACCGGCTGCCCAGCACCGCCACGTATTTGCGGAGACTGAACACATCCGAAGCCGCTTTGAGAACGGTAAAGGCGCGGTTGAGGCTTGTCCCCTCCGTTTCCCGAATCTCCTTCAGCTCCCGGCGGATTTTCTCCAGCTCCGCCTTGTCCGCTTCAACTGCCTTAGTCAGGCTGACGATGGCCGCATCCGGCGTGCTGTGGACGTAATCCGGAACCCGGATGCGCTCAAAATACAGCGACTTGAAGATGTCGTCCACCGCCGCAATCTGCGTTGCCGGAGCGAAGTACACGCCCCAGTAAAAAGCGTCGTCATGGTCAAAGGGGAAGAAAAAGAAGGTCCGGTTATCGTAAAAGGACAGCTTCGGATAACTGTCCACAGGAAGGCGGCCGAAGCGCACCTTCACGTAATTCATGGCAAAAATATCGTCAAAGGGAACCTCCAGACCGTTCAGGTGCCGGATCTGAACCAGCGCCTGCTCCATGTGGCTGATCCGCTCTTTTTTGGCCCGCTTGTCCGCCGAAAGCGCAGCCGCTTTCTCCCGGACCCGGTCCACTTCGGCTGCGGCCTGTTCCCAGGTGTAGCCTTCGGGCACATCCGCTTTCCCCAGCTGGGCGTGAATATCCTCCGCCAGGTCGTAGAGCTTCTTCAAATGCGGCGTATAGGGATTTTCTCCCGTCAGCGGGGAAAATCCGCTGCTTTTGTCGAGGGTGTTAATCGCCATTTCCGGCGCAAACACCTCGCTTTGCACGCATCGAAGCAGCGTCTCGTCCAGGTCCCCAAGATTTCCGACGATATTCACCAGATGCATCTTTTCAATTGACATAATGGAATCGCACCCCACATTCTCCTTTCATTCTCCGCCTCAGAGGATGAGCATCTTCATGATTTCCTCCTGGGGCATGTGGTACCGCACCCCTTCAATGACGGTAATGATGTTCTGCACCTCAATCCGCCGCAGGCTTAGGAAGGTGTACATGGCGACCGGCGCTTTGGTAGTAAAACGGAGCATCCGGCGCTCCAGCCGGTACCGCAGACGGCTGGTGTAAGGCTCGATCCCGTCTTCCTCCGGGACCTGGTCCTTGTCATCCGCATCCGGCGCCAGCACCCGGTACATCTCCTGAAAGTTCCCGGCCGCCAGTAGCGCGTCTATCTGCGACTTGCGGTAGCGGTGGGAATAGGGGTACAGGTACTGCCGGATGCGCGGTTCGTCAAAGTGAAAATAGAGCTTTAAGCGGAACAGATTCTGTACATTTATAAGCTCAATCTCGGTATCCACCGCGTCCAGGAGCTGGTTGCGGGTCTCGCCGCCGAACTGCCGGCGGATTGTCTCGTGCAGCTTCTGGTAGTAATAGCTGTACAGCGCATGCTCGCAGTCCATGACGTTAACTTCACGGATGTCCTCCCGCCCCAGTCCGCGGAGAATCGCGGGGTAAGGGGTGTGGGGCATACAGGCGAGCAGTTCCTCGAAATTCCGCGCTTTGGCAAGCTCCATCAGCGGGAACGAGGTGTGCCCCAGCATATAGGACGGCAGGTCAACGACGAAATCCGTATTTTCACCGGACTGGAGCAAAATAATCCGGCGGATGATTTCGTCGATTTCCTTTTCGGTAATCACAAAATCATAGAAATCCCGGCCGGAAAAGTCGTACCGGCGCAGGGCGGAGTATTTATAAAACAGGTCCTTTTTCAGGAGCCCCTCCAGCTGGCCGCGGTGGACGGCGTTTTCATCCACATTCCGCAGTGCGATGGCGTAGGAGGGGTTTTCCTTCAGAAGGGCCGCAACCTCGCCCACATCGCTTTTTCTGGCCATCTGGGCGTAATCGGCTTCGGTCAGCCGTTTTCCCAGAATTGCGCGGATTTTCGCCAGAATCGCGTTGCTGGAACAGGAACTTAGCATGAACTTCCTTCCTTTCTTTGGAAAATCATCCAATCACACGCTGAACGATCTCCTCCAGCCACTCCGGTTCCTTTTCGGCGAAGTGCTTTTCCAGTCCGGCAATCTGCTCGTCTGTTTTCCGGCGGATTTCCGCAATCTGGTCATTCGCGTTTTGCTCTTCTGTCCTGCGCACCATCTCAATTTTTTCCTCGCTGTGGCTGCGCAGCTTTTCGACCTCCCGGGCGGCTTCTTCGTCGGCCTGGGAAATCAATTCTTCCCGCCTCTGGCGAGCATCCTTCAGTTTCTGCTGGGCGTCCGCATCGATTTTCAGAATCTGCTGAATGATTCGATCCATATGCAGCACCTCCTGGTATTTATTGAACAGAAATTATCATATACCAAATCCGACAAATTTTCAATATTTATTTTGTTGAATCAACTTCTTGATTTTCGCCGTTTTTATGGATAATATCCACATTATTATTTATTTATCTTATGTATAAGGAAAAGATTATCCTTTCCGTGGGCGCAAAAATCCTCCGCCGGCTTTCCGGTCCGACGGAGGGAAATCTGTCCGTTTATTCGTCGAAAAGCGGCGTGCTGAAATAGCGCTCCGCCGTATCGGGCAGGATGGTGACAACGGTTTTTCCCCTGCCCAGCTTTTTGGCCAGCCGTTTTGCGGCCGCCACGTTGGTGCCGCTGGAAATGCCGCACATAAGGCCCTCCAGCCGCGCCAGGTCCCGGGCGGTCTGAATTGCTTCATCATCCGAAATGATGCAGATGCTGCTGTAAATTTCCCGGTTCAGATTGTCCGGGATAAGGCCGTCGCCGATCCCCATCTGGAGATGGGTCCCCACGTTTCCGCCGGCGAGGATGGCTGCATTTTCCGGCTCCACCGCCCAGATCTCGGTGTTCGGGTTCTGGGCCTTCAGCACCTCGCCGATGCCGCTGATGGTGCCGCCCGTCCCAACGCCGGAGCAGAACCCGTCGATGGGGCAGGCCGCCTGCTCCAGGATTTCCAGGGCGGTATGATAGCGGTGGGCCGCCGTATTGGCGGGGTTCCGGAACTGCTGGGGCACGAAAACCCGGGGGTCCTCCTCCGCCATGCGCTGCGCGGTGCGCTGGCATTCCTCGATGCAGTCGCCGATATTGCCGGCGTCGTGGATCAGGATGACCTCCGCGCCGTAATGCCGCACCAGCTTGCGCCGCTCCTCGCTGACCGAATCCGGCATGACAATCACCGTGCGGTAGCCCCGCACCGCCCCGATCAGCGCCAGACCAATCCCCTGGTTGCCGCTGGTGGGTTCCACGATGACCGTCCTTTCGGGACTGATTTTCCCTTCCGCTTCCGCCGCGTCAATCATATTGAGGGCGGTGCGGGTCTTGATGGAGCCGCCCACGTTGAGGCCCTCAAACTTCACCAGAATCTGCGCGCCTTCGGGGTCCGCCATCCGGTTTAGGCGGATGAGGGGGGTGCCGCCCACCGCTTCCAACACATTCTCATAAATCATGCCGTTCCAGCCTTCCTTCCTGTAACTCCATTTCCCCATTCTATTCCGCATCCGCCGGAATGTTTCCGGGGGACTAATTTTCGGCGAAAATCTGGACCCAGTATGTCGTTTTGCCGTCCCGGTAGCAGGCTGCGCCCAGGCGGTCATAAGACGGGTTCAGGATATTGGCTTTGTGGGAAGGCGAACGCATCCATTCGCGGACCGCTTCCTCCGCAGTGGAGTAGCCGTAGGCAATATTCTCCCCCGCCGAGCGGTATTCCGCCCCGGTTTCCTCCAGCGCGGTTTCCCAGCCGGAGCCGTCCGGACGGGTGTGGCTGAATTCCGCGGCAATCTCGCCGGCACGGACCGAAGCCGCAGCGCTCAGGCTGCCGGACAGCTCCAGGGCGGGAACGCCCGCCGCCTCCCGGTACCGGTTGACGGCCTCCAGCATTTCCAGCGCCTCCGCCGGGTAAATCTCCGCCGGATCGTCCTGCAGGGTCCCGTCGGCGGCGAAATAATACTCCGTCCCGTCCACCGTGCGCCAGCCGACAGCCATGCCGCCCCAGCTCTCCAGATAATACCAGTTCCCGTTATCCTGGAGCCAGCCGGCTGCCATCTTGCCGCCGTCCTGGAAATAATACCAGCTCCCGCTCACCATCTGCCAGCCGACGGCCATGCCGCCCCAGCTCTCCAGATAATACCAGTTTCCATCCTCCTGGAGCCAGCCGGTCGCCATTTCGCCGCTGTCCTGAAAGTAGTACCAGCTGCCGCTCACCGCCTGCCAGCCGGTCTGCATCACGCCGTCCTTGTCAAAGTAATACCAGCTGCCGTCGATCTGGTTCCAGCCGGTGAGGGCGGCGTCCTCCTGCGTGTACTGCCAATCCCCTGTCTCCAGCTGTTCCCAGCCGGCGGAAACCGGCGCGGCCGTTCCCAGCGCGGCTGCCGCGGCAATGCACAGAACAACCAGTTTTTTGCTTATTTTTTTCATTTTCGCAGCTCCTGTCCAAAGTTTCTGCCCGGATAAACCGCTGCCCGCACCGTGCCTGGCCGAATCCGGGCGCGGTGCGGGCCTTGCTTGCCGTTCTCCATCCGATGCGATGTCGTTATTTTGATTTCGTGCTGATGCAGTCCACGGGGATTGCCGTTGTGCGTTTATCAACGCCCAATACAACCAGCGTTTCCACCGTATCCACCGCGACGTTGGCTGTCAGGGACTGGATCACAAAGTCCCGATACGTCTGCGTGTCCGTCGCGACGATTTTCAGCAGGTAATCGTGGCTTCCCGTCAGGGTGTAGCACTCCTGAATCTGCGGGAACCGCTGAACATCCTTCATAAAGGCGTCGATGGTGTCCTGCTTCATATTCACCAGATTCACCAGGGCAAACGCCTGCATCTCCATTCCGAGCTTTTTTTCGTCCACCAGGATCGTAAACTGCTTGATAATGCCGGCTTCCCGCAGGTTTTTGGTGCGGGTCAGACAGGCGGAAGGCGACAGGTCAATCCGCTTGGACAGCTCCAAATTCGATATAGAGGCATCTGCCTGGAGTTCCTTCAAAATTGCCCGATCGCTTTTATCAATGGATACGTCCATAAAAATGATCCCCGCTTTCCAATATATAATTTCAAGCAGCTTTTATTATACAATACTTTATTTCAAAAATCAATGGATTTTTGGAAAATTGGTGCTTTTCCCCAGCCGGACATTTCGATGTCTGCTACTATTGCACGGAAAAATACCGCCGCCCGCGAACCGGAACGGCGGTATCGAATGAATGCGGGCGGCTCAGGCCCCGGTGACGGCGGTATGCTCGCCCGCGCGGAGCAGAACGGCGGTTCCGGCAGCCAGCGGGACGCCGTCGGCCTCCCCGTCCGCGGGCAGGACCAGGCGGGCGGTGCAGCCGAAGGGGATGCGGAAACGGTAGGAAATCCGGCCGTCGCTGCCGCGCTCCCAGCGGACCTCGTAGCGCCCGGAGGCGGAATCACAGGCGATTTCCGCCCAATCAAGCCCCTTGCCCGGGCAGGGCGTGAGGGAAACCGCCGCGAAGCCGGGCGCTTCCTCCAGCGGATTCAGGCCGCCCACCCAGCGGTACATCCACTCCACGATGGAGCCGTAGGTGTAATGGTTGAGGCTGTTCATGCCGGTGTCGCTGATGCTGCCGTCGGGCAGGACCGAATTCCAGCGCTCCCAGATGGTGGTGGCGCCCATGTTGACCTCGTAGAGCCAGCTGGGGTAATCTTCATTAAAGAGCAGCCGGTAGGCGTCCTCCGAATCGCCGCAGGCGGAAAGGACCTGGCAGAGATAGGAGGTGCCAACAAAGCCGGTGGTCAGGTGGCAGTTGTTCTCCTCCAGCAGCCGCCGGAGCTCTTTCATCAGGCGGGGGCGCATTTCCCGGGGAACCAGGTCCATGTGAAGCGCCACCACATAAGCGGTCTGGGTGTTCATGGCGCAGCGTCCGTTGGGGGTGAAGAATTCCTTCTGAAAAGCCTCCTTCACCTCCTCGGAGCGGCGGGCGTAAAAGGCCGCTTCCTCCGCTTTGCCCAGCACGGCGGCCGCTTTTGCCGTCAGGCGGGTGGAATAGGCGTAAAAGGCGGAGGCGATGTAATAGCAGTCGGTGCCGCCCAGACAGGACTGGGGCTCCTTATAATTGTCCAGGGAGAGCCAGTCCGCAAAGTGAAAGCCGGTGAGCCAGAGCCGCTTCCCGCCGTTTTGATCGTCCTCCCGGCAGAGCCAGTCGGCCCACATCTTCATGGCGGGGTATTCCTTCTCCAGCAGCTCCCTGTCCCCCGAATAGACGTAGCTGGTCCAGGGGATGATGGCGGCGGCGTCCGCCCAGGCGCAGGAGGCGCTGTCCAGCAGGGGCTTCCCGTCCTTTTTGATGACCGGGACGACATGGGGAACCGCGCCGTTCTGGGCCTTCTGCTCCAGAATCATGTCGTGGATATATTTGGCGTAAAAGGCGGCGGTATCCATATTGAAGCCTGCCGTGCCGCAGAAAGCCTGGGCGTCGCCGGTCCAGCCCATCCGCTCGTCCCGCTGGGGGCAGTCGGTGGGGACGTCCAGGAAGTTCCCCTTCTGGCCCCAGAGGGCATTGAGGAACAGGCGGTTCACCTTTTCGTCGGAAGTCCGGATAAAGCCGGTGCGCTCCAGATCCGAATGGATGACCCGGGCGGTGAAGTCGGCGGGATCGGGGTTTTCAAGCCCCTCCACCCGGATATAGCGGAAGCCGAAGAAGGTGGTATGGGGCCGGACAAGCTCTTCCCGGCCGGAAGAAATATAGGTGTAGGTCGCTTTGGCGGAGCGGAGATTTTCGGTGTAGAAATTGCCGCCCTGAAGAATTTCGCCGTGGCGGATGGTAATTCTGGTCCCTTTGGGCGCGCGGTTTACAAATTCCACCCAGCCGGTCACTTCCTGGCCGAAATCAAAGACCGTTTCCCCGGCGGGCGTGCGGATAACCTGGGCCACGGAGAAGGTCTCCTGTCCGGTGATGGGCGGGCTCAGCCGGGGGGAAAGGGCCTCTTTCCCCTTTCCGGAGAGGACCGCCCGCTCCCAGGAAGCCTCGCCGCCCGCCCGGTTCCAGCCCGGGATTTCCAGCGAACCGTCCCAGAACTCGCCGTCATAGATGTTGTTTTCCCCAAGGGGGCCGGGGGTGCAGCGCCAGCCTTCCCCGGTGGCGGCCAGCACTTTCCCGTTCTCCTTGACCTGAGCGATGAGGCAGAAGCGGTCGCCGTAGCGCTCTCCTTCGTTGCCGTTAAAGCCGAACCGTCCCTTATACCAGCCGTTGCCCACCAGCACGGAGAGGACGTTCTCGCCGGGGAGAAGCAGCCCGTCCAGGTCGAAGGTCTGGTACTGCTGCCAGAAATCATAGGCGTGGAAACCGGGGAGCAGATACTCCTCCCCCAGCTTTTTCCCGTTCAGATACGCCTCGTAAACGCCCAGCCCGCAGATATAAAGCCGGGCGGGCTTTCCGCCTTCCGACCGGAAGGTCTGCTGGAAAATGGGGCTCTTTTCCTTGTCAAAGGGAGGCGACACCCACTCCGCCTGCCATCCGTCCCGTGCTAAAGCCGTTTCAAACCAGGCTGCGGGAGAGGTCCCGGCGTCGCCGTTATCCGCCCTGACCGTCACGCGCCAGTAATACCGCGTTTCCGGTTCCGGCTCAAAAGCCGGCGTGTAGCCCAGCCCGGAAATGTCCGCCCGCTCCCCGCTGTCGAACAGGAGAGCGGTAAACGCCGGGTCCGCCGCAATCTCCACCCGGGCGGAAACGGGAGCTGTCCCGCTGCTCTCCGCAACCCAGGTGAAGGTGGGGCGCTCTATCCAATAGCCCAGCGGATTGGTGAGGTGGTTGGTTTTCATTCGGGTAATGTTCATTTGGCAAAACCTCGCTTTCTCGGCGTGTCCTCTGGCACAGCCTTTCCGCTTTCATTATACCTGTTTTTTCAAAGAATGCAAGAGCGTAATTTGTGAATTTTACCGACCTGATTTGCACAGCCCTGACGGCCGGTTCCGCCGGCCGGAAAAGGTTGTCGGTAATCCCCCATTTTTCCATCAGAAACCGCGCATTTTTTCATAATTCCACACTTGATGAAAACGCTTCCCGGGTGGTATAATAAAAAGGAAAAAGCCTGCCTTTATCCCGGCAAAATATTTTCAAATTCCAAACTGGAGGACAAGAAATGAGAGGGATCTATTCATCCGTCACCGACATCCGCCGAAAGGTTTTTACCGAGGTCGCCCGGCTCGCCTATGAGGGCGGCGACTATTCCCGCATCGAGGAGCTCCCCTACAAAATCATCCCCGGAGAGGTCTCCACCTACCGGGACAGCATTTTCCTGGAGCGCGCCATCGTCGGCGAGCGCCTGCGGCTGGCCATCGGCCTCCCCCTGCGCCCCATGGATGAGCACGCCCCCGTTTCCGACGGCATTGTGGAAAGCGCCATCGCGGAAAAGTATTACGATCCGCCCCTGGTCAATATCATCAAGTTCGCCTGCAACGTCTGCCCGGAAAAATCCTACCGGGTCACCGACTGCTGCCAGGGCTGCCTCGCCCACCCCTGCAAGGAGGTCTGCCCCAAGGGCGCCATCTCCATCCAGCACGGGAAATCCGTGATCGACCAGTCCAAGTGCGTCAAATGCGGCCGCTGCAAGGACGTCTGCCCCTACGGCGCCATCCTCAAGATGGAGCGCCCCTGCGCCAAAGCCTGCGGCGTGGACGCCATCGGCTCCGACGAGCTGGGCCGCGCCTCCATCGACTACAACAAATGCGTTTCCTGCGGCATGTGCATCGTGAACTGCCCCTTCGGCGCCATTTCCGACAAGGGACAGATTTTCCAGCTCATCCATTCCATTAAAAACGGCGACCGGGTCATCGCCATTGTCGCCCCCGCCTTTGTGGGACAGTTCGGGCCCAGCATGACCCCCGAAAAGCTCAAGGGAGCCATGAAAAAGCTGGGGTTTGACGACGTGGTGGAAGTCGCCATCGGCGCAGACCTGTGCACCATCGAGGAAGCCAAGGACTTCATGCGGGAGGTCCCGGAGCATCAGCCGTTTATGGCGACGTCCTGCTGCCCGTCCTGGTCCGTTATGGCCAAAAAGCTCTTCCCGGAGCTTGCCCCGTATATTTCCATGGCCCTGACCCCCATGGTACTCACCGCCCGTCTGATGAAGAAGGAGCACAAAAACTGCAAGGTCGCCTTTATCGGCCCCTGCTCCGCCAAGAAGCTGGAGGCGTCCCGGCGGTCCATCCGCTCCGACGTGGACTTTGTCCTCACGTTTGAGGAACTGATGGGAATGTTTGAAGCCAAGGAAGTCAATTTCGACGAAATCGAGTCCTCGCACCCCCTGGAGGAAGCAACCGCGGCAGGACGCGGCTTTGCGGTCAGCGGCGGCGTCGCCCAGGCGGTAGCCGACGCCATTCACCAGATGGATCCGGACCGGGAGGTCAAAATTCAGTCCGCCCAGGGCCTCCACGACTGCAAAAAGCTCCTTCAGCTGGCCAAAGCCGGCAAGTACAACGGCTACCTGCTGGAAGGCATGGCCTGCCCCGGCGGCTGTGTGGCCGGCGCGGGAACCCTCCAGCCGGTGAACAAATCCACCGCAAGCATCCTCAAGTACAAAACGGAGGCGCCGGACAAGCACGCCACCGACAGCAAATACGAAATCACGCTCTCTCTTCTGGATTAACCGCATTTTCATCCGCTGCACAAACCGCCCGCCCCTGCTGGAAGCGCAGGGGCGGGCGGTTTTGTGTATTCGGAATGACTACTCCGGAAAAATCGTCAGCTCCACACAGCCGCATAAGCCGTGATAAAGGGCGAGGTGATACTCCTGCACCCGGAAAGTCTGGCGGGAAGGGGCGCGGAAGGTGATCCGGCTGATTTCGGAAAGACGGCTTTCCGCTTCCCCGGTGAAGGACAGGACTTCCATCCCTCGGGCTTTTGCGGCATACGCCGCATTTACCACATCGGCGGAATTCCCGGAAGTGGAAAGGGCCAGCAGCACGTCTCCGGGCCGTCCGTAGGCGAAAACCTGCTGGGCAAAGAGCATATCCGGCTTCACGTCGTTTAAAAAGGCGGTCATCAGCGCCGTCTGGCTCACCAGCGAGACGGCGGGAAGGCCCCGCTGCAGATTGTCGGCGAACGCCTCCGGGTCCGGGCATCCGGCCGCCGCGATTGCCGCCCGCTCCTCCCGCGTCAGCGGGCGCTTGCACAAAAATCCTTTCATCAGCTCTCCTACGATGTGTTCGCTGTCCGCCGCACTGCCCCCGTTGCCGCAGACCAGGAGCTTCCCGCCCTGTCGGAAGCAGCCGCAGAGCAGGGAAACCGCCTGCCGGAAATCCTCTTCCAAAGGAAGAAGGGCCGGCACATTCGCAAATAATTCCCGGCAGAAGCGCGCCGCTTTTTCTGTCATACGATTTCCCCCTTATTCCGGCAGCGGATTCCTTTTGGTTTTCCCGCGCCGCAGAGTCGTTTCCTTTATTATATCACAAAAAATCAATTCCGCAAGGTTCATACAGCGGCCGGTTTCTTGGGTCAAAATCCGGAATCCGCATTGACATTCGTCCTGAATTATATTATAATTAGTCTTAAACCGGACGAATTGGAGGTGAAGCGTTTGTCTTTGGAGACTGAAAAACAACTGATTTCCGTCTCATACTCCATCAGCAAATTGCAGGGATTGTACCGCAAAATCGCCATCAAACGTGATATTCCCCTGATCCATGTTCAAATTTTTTATATTCTGTATTTTAACGAACATGTCACGCAAAAGCAAATCCATCAATTGAGCGAAACGCCAAAACAAACCATCAACAGCGCCATCAAAGAACTGAAAAGCGCCGGTTTCATTGTTTTAGCTTCCGACGATGCCGATAAACGGCAGAAATTCATTCAGCTGACGCCGGCCGGAACGGAATACTGCCGGCACGTTTTGCAGCCTTTTTTCAGCATCAATGAACGGGCGGCGCAGCGAGCCGGGACAGATTTGACCAGGGAACTGGCCGACAAGCTGCATACTTTTTGCAGGGCGCTGGAATTGGAAATCCAGATATCGGATTTGACACAGGAATGGGAGGAAACGAATGGATAGATGAATATCTTTGGTAAAATGAAATGCAAACCGTTTACCAAAGATATTCATCTATCCATGCTTGGAATGGGCGCAATGCGTCTGCCGCAGACAGCAGAGGGGTTTGCGAAGCCCATCGACACCGTGCGGGCGGAAGAAATCATTGACTACTGCATGGCAAACGGCGTGAATTATTACGATACGGCTTACATCTACCACGGAGGAAACTCCGAAGTCTTTTTGGGAAACGCGCTGAAAAAGTACCCGCGGGACACCTTCTATGTCGCCGACAAATTTAACATCCAGGCCAATGCCGATTATCAGGCGCAGTTTCGGGAGCAGCTGGACCGGCTGCAAATGGAGTATATTGATTTTTATCTGCTGCACGGAATTACGGACTACATTGCCTCCGATTATCAGGAAAGCGGATGCATTGCATATTTTCTGGAGCAAAAGGCCAGGAAAAAAATCCGCTTTTTCGGGTTTTCTTTTCACGGGACGCCGGAAAAACTGCGGGAGCTTGTCAAAATGGGCTGCTGGGATTTTGTGCAGATCCAGCTGAATTACTATGACTGGTTCCATGGGACGGCAAAAGAACAGTATGAAATACTGGCGGAAAACAACATCCCTGTCATGGTGATGGAGCCTGTGCATGGCGGGATGCTGGCTGCCCTGCCCGGAGAGATCGGCGCGCTTCTGCCGGCAGGCCCGCAAGTCTCCCCCGCCGCCTGGGCGCTTCGTTTTGCCGCATCCCTTCCCGGCGTTTCCGTTGTCCTCAGCGGCATGTCGACGCTCGAACAGGCCAGGGAAAACATCGAGACCTTCTCCGGCGGCATCAATTTGACTGCCGAAGAATGCGGGCAGCTGGAAAAGGTCAGCGAGCAGCTTCACAAACACATTGCCGTAACCTGCACAGGGTGCCGGTATTGCTGCGGAAACTGCCCGAAGGAATTGGACATTCCCCTGCTGCTGACGGCTTATAACGAATACAAAAGCGAAAGCGCCGCGCTTGGGGACGGGGCGTTAGCTGCCTGGCGGCTGAACAGGCTGAAAGCCCTGCCCCCGGAAAAACAGCCTTCCGCCTGCATCGGGTGCGGCGCATGCAAAAAGCATTGCCCGCAGGACCTGGATATCCCGGCATATATGCGGGAAATGGCACAGTATCTGCAATAAACATCCGCCGGCAGGGACGGATGCAAAAAAGAAGCCCGGAAAGCCTATTATCTCAGGCATTCCGGGCTTCTTTGCAGCCGTCTATATCGCTCCGATTCGGAGGGCCGGGCTTCTGTTTCTGCCGGCTGCGGCGGCGCATAAACGCGAAATACGGCTGCTCAAACCGCACATAGTACGCGAGGTAGGTCATCATGCTGGCCGGCGACGGCATTTCCTTCAGTTCCGCGCCGATGATCTCCATCATCTGCCCGCCGTCTTTCT
>DVFM01000064.1 GCA_018713245.1 Candidatus Merdivicinus intestinavium | reverse complement strand
GTCAACCAGGCGGAGCAGTTCAAGGAAGCGGCCAACATCACCGGCATTGTGCTGACCAAGCTGGACGGCACCGCCAAGGGCGGCATTGTGGTTTCCATCAAGAACCAGCTGGGGCTGCCGGTGCGGTTTGTGGGCGTCGGCGAAAAGATCGACGATTTGCAGGAATTTGTGCCGGAGGATTTTGTGGAAGCCCTCTTTGAATAGCGGGGTAACCCCGCTGTTAAGTCGCCGCGGCCGCAGTGCACCGCGTTGGACGTTGGCTGGCGCAAACAAGTTGCGCCTCTGGCAGAGGTTCTCCGCAATATCAGATTATATCGGGGTAACCCCGCCGTTAAGTCGCCGCGGCCGCACAGCATCGCACCAACCGCTGGACGGCTCGATAAACCCGCTGATTCGCTAATTTTGGTTTTCTATCGTGGTTTTTGTAGGGGCGCGCATTGCTCGCCCGCGATTGCACAGAAACGCCGCGATTCATCGGCGGGCGCGCAATGCGCGCCCCTACAAAACGGATTCTGTTCATTTGTAGGGGCCATCGTGAATTTATTCACGGCAGTCGCCCGGCCTGCATAAAACGCCGGAACATCCCGCAGGAATCGAAACAATACAGAGAGGAATGAAAACATGACCAAAGCGAAAATCCTGAAAATTGCAGGGATTCTTTCCGGAATCTTCGCCGTTGTCTGGACGGCGCTGTCTGTGAAAGCCGGAATCCGGCCTTTCCGGCCAATCAGGGTCATTGGTCAGGCGGACGGCCCCACGGCAATTTATGTGGCGATGCGGCCGAAAGGAAAGGCAGGTCAGGCGATATTCGGGCTGACCCGGGCCATACCGCTGATATTGGCGGCGGTTTCCGTTGCCTGTTTTCTCATCCGGAAAAAGATTTTGAAAAAAGGGGAATAACATAGATGGAGATTATCATTGCCACCGGCAACGCCGGGAAGGTGCGGGAATTTAAACGGATGCTGGAGCCTTTGGGCTACGCCGTTTTTTCCCAGAAGGAAAAGGGGATTTCCGTTGACGCGGAGGAAACCGGCAGCACCTTCGCGGAAAACGCCCTGATTAAGGCGCGGGCCGTCTGGGAGCAGGCCCATACGGCGGTTATCGCCGACGATTCCGGCCTTTGCGTGGACGCTTTAGATGGTAGGCCCGGGGTTTATTCCGCCCGGTACGCCGGGGAGGACGCCACCGACGCCGACCGGAACTGCAAGCTCCTTTCTGAGCTGGAAGGGGTGGAGAACCGTTCCGCCCACTTTACCTGCGCCATCGCCTACATCAGCCCGGAGGGGCAGGAACGGGTTTTTGAGGGCATTTGTCCCGGAAAAATCGGCTTCGAGCCCAAGGGGAGCGACGGCTTTGGCTACGACCCTCTGTTTTACTGGGGGGACAAGACCTTCGGGGAAATGTCCGCGGAGGAAAAGGACGCCGTGAGCCACCGGGGCCGGGCCAACCGGATGCTGGAAGCGTTCCTAAGCCGCCGCGGCCGCTGAGTCCCGCGTCGGACTTCGGCTGGCGCACGGCAAGCGGCGCGCCCCTGTTACGGGTTCCCCGCGATATTGGGCTATATCGGCGAACCGCCGCCGGTAATTCGCCGCGGCTTTGATACTCCGCGCCGGACGACGGAATTGTAGGGGCGAACTGAGTTCGCCCGTATAAAACGACAGAACATTCCGGGCAAACCAGCGGGACGTCCGGAGGCCGTCCCCTACGCCCCTTCCGAAAGGCGTTGGAACCGTTTGTGGGGGCGGCGTCCCCGACGCCCCAGAAGATTTTGGAGCCGGTTGTAGGGGCGAACTGTGTTCGCCCGCGATTATACAAAACCGCCGCGATTCATCATCGGGCGCGCGATGCGCGCCCCTACAAAAAGAATTTCGATTCTATTGGAAACGCTCATAGGAACATGAACCGCCGGAACATCCCGAAAAAATCTTACATCATTATCAAAAAAGGAGAATCATTATGTTAAACAGCAAACAGCGGGCCAAGCTCCGCTCCATGGCAAACTCTCTGGATACCATTCTGCAAATCGGCAAGGGCGGCATCAGTGAAAACACGGTAAAACAGGTGGCGGACGCCCTGAAAGCCCGGGAGCTCATCAAAATCCGGGTACTGGAAAACAGCCTTTACACCGCCCGGGAGGCGGCGGAGGAGATCGCCGCGGCCGCGGACTGCGATGTGGTCCAGGTTGTGGGGACCCGCATTACCCTCTATAAGCCCAACCCGGACGAGCCCGTCATCCAGCTGGACTGACGCCGCCGAAAGGAGGCCCCTCTTGGAAAAAATCGGAATCTACGGCGGCACCTTCAACCCCATTCACAACGGCCACCTGCACCTGCTGCAAGCGGCGCTGGACAGGCTCCGCTTCGACCGGGTCCTGGTTATCCCCACCAATATCCCGCCCCACAAGGTGGAGCGGGACCTGGCTTCCAACAAGGACCGGCTGGAAATGGTCCGGCTCGCCGTGGAGGGGATGGACCGGGTCTGGGTCAGCGATATGGAACAGCGCGCCAAGGGAAAGAGCTACACCATCCTGACGGTAAAGAAGCTCCGCGCCATGTTCCCCGGGGCGGAACTCACCCTCCTTATGGGCGCGGATATGCTGCTGTCTTTTGACCGGTGGCACCGCTGGCGGGAGATTTTAGCCCTCGCCTCCCTGGCGGCGTTTGCCCGCAGCGAGGGTGAAACGGAGCTGCTGGAGCGCAAGGCGGCCGAGCTCGGCAATGCCCGGGTGGTCCGGGTGGAGCCGCTGCCCATGTCCTCCACCATGATCCGGGAAATGATCCGGCGGGGCGAGGATATTTCCGCCCTGGTCCCGGAAAAAGTATGCGCGTATCTGCGGGAAAAGAGGCTGTATCAAGAATGAAAACCCATTATCCGGAATACGAAGCCC
Source organism: Candidatus Merdivicinus intestinavium (assembly GCA_018713245.1). Lineage (GTDB taxonomy): Bacteria > Bacillota > Clostridia > Oscillospirales > Ruminococcaceae > Merdivicinus > Merdivicinus intestinavium. The sequence continues at coordinate 14,702 of DVFM01000064.1, read as the reverse complement.
TCATCCGGGAACGGCTCACGCCGAAACGGTACCGGCATTCCCTCAACGTGATGGAGCGGGCGGTGGAGCTGGCCGGGATTTTCGGGGCGGACCCCTGCAAGGCGGAGCTGGCCGGGCTGCTCCATGACGCGGAAAAAAGCACGGATCCGAAAATCCTGTTGCAATCCCTCGAAAAGTCTGATATACTTTTATCAGACGCCGACCGGGCGTCGCCCCAGCTCTGGCACGCCCCGTGCGGATACCTGTTTGCAAGGGACAGGCTGGGAATTCAGGACGCGGATGTTTTGAACGCCATCCGCTACCACACCACCGGCCGGGCGGGAATGTCTTTGCTGGAAAAGGTGGTGTATCTTGCCGACCTCACTTCCGCCGACCGGGATTTCAGCGATATCCGGAAGGTGCGGAAGCTGTCGGAGCAGGATTTGGACGCGGCGCTTCTCTATTCCCTCCAGTTTATTTTGGGGGACCTTGTCGCGCAGGGGCAGCCGCTCCAGCAGGATTCATTGGCGTGCTACAACCAGCTCGCCCTGAAAAAAGCCTTCCGGGCGGGGGACCCCGGCGGAAAAGCGAATGTAAGGGCCGGGGCAGAAAGGTAGGTTTTTTTCCATGGCAAAAAAAGCGAAAAAGAGGCGCCTGTCCGTATTTGACCGGCTGCTTTTGGTATTATCCGTGGTGCTCATCGGCGTTTCCGCCGGCATCATCGGATATGTTTCCCTGATGAACTGGACTCCGCTGCAGGAGGTGGACGAGTCCGGCAACGCCGTCAGCATCGACGAGAGCATCCAGACTGCGGAGGAAAACCGCGGGCGGGTGACCAACTTCCTGGTGACCGGCATCGACTACAACACCATCGACGCTTCGGCCGGCACTTCCCGGGCGACGCTTACCGACGTGATTATGGTGGTCCAGCTGAACCTTGACACCAACAAGGTGGATATCCTCCAGATCCCGCGGGATACTTATGTGGGAACGGACGTTTCTTCCACCGGCAAAATCAACGCGGTTTACGGCCGCAGCGGGCTGGAGGGCCTGGCCCAGGTCATTTACGACCGGTTCAAGCTGCCGCTGGACCATTATGTCAATATCAACATGGATGGGTTTATTACCATCATCGACGCCATCGGCGGCGTGGAAATCAATATTCAGGAGAGCTTTACCCTGGAAGGGGTCACCTTCCAGCCCGGCCTCCAGACCCTGAACGGCATTGAGGCGGAGAAATTCGTCCGGGAGCGCCACAGCCGCGGCTCCGATGTAGGGCGGATGAACGCCCAGCGGGAATTCCTGGCGGCGCTGTTCCAGAAATTCAAAAGCCTTTCTCTGGGGCAGATCACCAACCTGGTTCCCACCGTTATGGAGAACGTCACCACCGATCTGGACGTCAAAACGGTGCTGAGCATGATCGAGGTGGTCATGGGCATTGAGATGGACGACATCAGCTTCCACATGGTGCCCGGCGAGGGCTGCTATGCGTCCAACGGACAGTCTGTCTGGTCGGTGCATCTCGAGCCGCTGCTGGAGATTCTCAACGGATATTTCCGGCCCTATGAGGAGCCTCTCACTGCGGAGGATCTGAATTTGGTGGAACTCCAGAACAGCACGGATATTTATGACAACAACACTTCCACCATCGGCGATTTGCTGGATGGGGATAATGCGAGCGAATAGGAGGAGCTATGGACGCGAAGCAACTGATGGAATCGGCCGTCCGCATTCTGGACAGCAAGAAAGCGAGAGACATCCGGGTAATCCGGGTGGGCAGGCTGACAATTTTGGGCGAATACTTTGTGATTGCCGCCGGCGGCAGCTCCACGCAGGTGAAGATGCTGGCCGACGAGCTGGAATACCAGCTGGAGCAGAAGGGGGAGCGCCCCCACAATGTAGAGGGCTACAAGAGCGAGAACTGGATTGTGCTGGATTACTCCGATGTCATCGTCCACATTTTCAACGAGGAGACCAGAGAGTTCTATAAGCTGGAGCAGCTCTGGGCCGACGGGGAGCAGGTGGACGTTTCCGGACTCGTGAAGGAATAAGGCGCCCTTTGCAAAACCGGCGCAGGCGCATTGACAAACGCCGCGAAATCTGCTACAATGAAACCAATAATGAAAAAGGCTGTGACAGGGAAAAAGTCCCGCCCAACCGCACTTCAGAGAGCCGCCGGAAGGTGCAAGGCGGCGTGCCGGGCCGGACGCGCTCGCCCTTGAGCTGCCGCGCGGAACGGGGGAAATCCCCTCAGTAGGCGCGGACGGGTTCTCCGCCGTTATCAGGGGCAGAAAGTGGGCGCGAAAGCGCCAATGAGAATGGTACCGCGGAAGTTCGGCTTTCGTTTCTTGGATGGACAGGAAACGGAAGCCTTTTCTTTGTTACAGAAAGTCAGAAAGGAATGAGGATATGAAATCCTACGATTTTAAGGCCATTGAAAAGAAGTGGCAGCAGTACTGGGACGATCATAAGACCTTCCATGCGGAGATCGACCGCAGCAAGCCCAAATTCTACGCGCTGGTGGAGTTCCCTTACCCCTCCGCCGCCGGGCTCCATGTGGGCCATCCCCGCAGCTACACCGCCCTGGACGTGGTTTCCCGCAAGCGGCGGCTGGAGGGCTACAACGTCCTCTACCCCATGGGCTGGGACGCCTTCGGCCTGCCCACCGAGAACTTCGCCATGAAAAACCACATCCACCCCGAGGTTGTCACCAAAAACAACGTGGCCCGATTTAAGGCGCAGCTCAAATCCCTGGGCCTCTCCTTCGACTGGGACCGGGAAGTCAACACCACCGACCCGGAATACTACAAATGGACCCAGTGGATCTTCCTCCAGCTTTACAAGCACGGCCTGGTCTACAAGAAGGAAATGAACGTCAACTGGTGCACCGGCTGCAAGGTGGTGCTGGCCAACGAAGAGGTGGTCAACGGCAAGTGCGAACGCTGCGGCAGCGAGGTTGTCCACAAGGATAAGAGCCAGTGGATGCTGAAAATCACCGAATACGCCGATAAGCTCATCGACGGCCTGGACGGCCTGGACTTCATCGACCGGGTCGTCACCCAGCAGAAGAACTGGATCGGCCGCAGCTACGGCGCGGAGGTCATCTTCGGCACCACCGCCGGCGATACCCTCACCGTCTACACCACCCGCTGCGACACCCTCTTTGGCGCGACCTACATGGTCGTTTCCCCCGAGCACGAGCTGGTGAAAAAGTGGCTGGAAAGCGGCGTCATCCAAAACCCCGATGAGGTGAAGAACTACCAGGCCGAGGCTGCCCGCAAGAGCGACTTTGAGCGCACCGAGCTCAACAAGGAAAAAACCGGCGTGAAGCTGGGCGGCGTTATGGGCATCAACCCCGTTAACGGCCAGGAAATCCCCATCTTTATCTCCGATTACGTCCTGGCGAGCTACGGCACCGGCGCGATTATGGCCGTCCCCGCCCACGACACCCGCGACTACGAGTTTGCGAAGAAATTCGGCCTGCCCATCGTGGAGGTGGTCAAAGGCTCCGGCGAGAGCAGCCTGGACAAGGAGGCTTTCACCGACGTGGCCACCGGCACCCTGGTGAATTCCGGGTTCCTGAACGGCCTCTCGGTGGAGGACGCCAAGAAAAAGATGGCGGCCTGGCTCACCGAGAACGGCAAAGGCCGGGAGAAGGTCAACTATAAACTCCGGGACTGGGTGTTCAGCCGCCAGCGTTACTGGGGCGAGCCCATCCCCATGGTGTACTGCGAGAAATGCGGCTGGCAGCCCCTTCCCGAAAGCGAGCTGCCCCTGAAGCTGCCGGACATCACCGACTTTGAGCCCGGCGAGAACGGCGAAAGCCCTCTGGCCCGCCACACCGAGTGGGTCAGCACCACCTGCCCCTGCTGCGGCGGCCCCGCCAAGCGGGAAACCGACACCATGCCCCAGTGGGCCGGCTCCTCCTGGTACTTCCTGCGGTATATGGACCCCCACAACAAGGACGCCCTGGCGAGCAAAGAAGCCATGGAGTACTGGGGCCCCGTGGACTGGTACAACGGCGGCATGGAGCACACCACCCTGCATTTGCTCTACTCCCGCTTCTGGCATAAATTCCTTTACGATATCGGCGTGGTCCCCCAGCCGGAACCCTACGCCAAGCGCACCAGCCACGGCATGATTCTGGGCCTCAACCCCCACAGCTTCGTCAACCTCCCCGCCGAGGAGCAGCAGGAGCTGGTGAAAAAGTACGGCAGCGAAAAGGCGGCCACCGCCGCTCTGGTGGAAAAATACGGCGAAATGGCCGAGCACCCCGTGGTGAAGATGTCCAAGTCCCTGGGCAACGTGGTCAACCCCGACGATATTATTGACGAATACGGCGCAGACACCATGCGCCTCTACGAAATGTTCATCGGCGACTTTGAAAAGGCCGCCCCCTGGAACACCGCGTCCATCAGAGGGTGCAAGCGGTTCCTGGAGCGCATTTGGAGCCTTCAGGACACGGTTGCCGACGGGGACGAATACCGGCCCGAGCTGGAAACTCCCTTCCATCAGACCATTAAGAAAGTCACCGGCGACATCGAAGCCATGAAGTTCAACACCGCCATCGCCGCCATGATGGGCCTTCTGAACCAGATTTCCGACACCGGCTCCATCAACCGCCGGGAATACCGCGACCTGCTGATTCTGCTCAACCCCTTCGCCCCCCACATGACCGAGGAAATCTTCGAGAATATGGGCTTCGGCGGCCCCATCACCTCCTGCGCGTGGGTGAAATACGACGAGGAGAAGTGCAAAGAGTCCACCGTGGAGATTGTGGCCCAGGTCAACGGCAAAATCCGCGGCAAGCTCACCGTTCCCGCCGATATTTCTCAGGAAGAGGCCATCGCCAAGGCCAAAGCGGAGCCCCGTGTCGCCGCGGAGATTGAGGGCAAAAAGATCGTAAAGGAGCTTTACGTCAAGGGCAAGCTGGTCAATATCGTGGCAAAATAAAAAAGCTGCACGCAGCGCCCTCTTTGCCAAAATCAAAAACCACGCCGGATTTTTACGGCGTGGTTTTCCTTTCTTCCCCCTCTCCGGGATTTCCGGCGGACGGCGGACGGTCGGGGACATATTCTGCGATGTCCTCCAATTTGCAGTCCAATGCCGCGCACAGCTTGTCCAGCGTCCGCGTCTCGATATTGTCGTTGGCGCGCAGCCGCCGGATGGTTTTGCTGTCTATGCCGCCCCGTTCCCGAAGCTGATAGGTGGAGACGTTCTTTTTCCGCATGGTTTCCCATAACCGTTCAAAACGGATCATTTCCTGCACCCCCTCTTGACATTTTTTATTATGGGGGTTATAATCCTAATGATTAAGGGGATATAATCCCCATATTGCAGGACCGGCCTGTGTTTGTCCGCCATGACGAAGGGACATCCCGCCATACCGGGAAACGGCCGGCAGCCGCCTCTGCGGAACGGGGAATGACGGCGCGGAAACGCCGTGTTCTCTCCCGCCGAAAATTATTCGGAAAAGTGTGGAAAACCCTTGACATTCCCCGGATATCTGATATATAATATATAGTACAAATGTTGATTTTGTCCTGCGGCCTTCCATGAAATCCCGCGCTGCCACGCGGAACAGAGGTTGGTTTTACGGAAGAATCTGCGGGCAGGGTCGGCCTTTAGACCTCTGCCGTTCGGCAAAGGGAGGGAATTGGAATGTCAGAAATCAGAGTCAAAGAGAACGAGTCTCTTGACAACGCTCTTAAAAGATTTAAAAGATCTTGCGCGAAATCCGGTGTGCTCGCCGAAGTTCGCAAGAGAGAGCATTATGAGAAGCCTTCTGTAAAGCGCAAAAAGAAATCTGAGGCTGCTCGGAAACGTAAATATAAATAATGCAAGTGAAAGGCGGGCGGTTTTTATCGTCCGCTTTTTATTTCACCGCAAGTCTGACCGGAAAGGGGACCGCTGATGCCTGTTTTACAGCCGAAAGTGATGGTGCGCCGCGTCACCGACCTGGACGAGGAATTTTTCCAAAGCCGGGGGATCCGGGCGGTGGTGCTGGATGTGGACAATACGCTGACCACCCACGGCAACCCCGTTCCCGCCCCGGGAATCCCGGAATGGATCGGCCGCATGAAGGCGGCGGGGCTGGAACTCACGATTCTGTCCAACAACTACCGGGAGCGGGTGGAGCCTTTTGCGCGCAGGCTGGGGATGGATTTCGTGTCCATGGCCTGCAAGCCCCTGACCATCGGGCTCACCAGGGCCTGCCGCCGGTACGGCTTAAAGCCCCGGCAGGTCTGCCTCGTGGGGGACCAGATTTTTACCGATATTGTGGGCGGCAACCTCAAGGGGGTGCTGACCGTGCTGGTGGAACCTTTTGAGCCGGAGGGGAAGTGGTCCTTCCGCCTGAAGCGCCGGCTGGAGCAGCCGGTAATCCGCCGCTTCCGCAAAAAGAAAGGAGAATCCCATTGAACGCAGCTTTCGGCCCGGCGGGCCGCCCCGACAGCTTTGAAACCATGGGTTATAAAAAGACGGAACAGATGCCGGAGTATCTGCAGAAGTTCGGGCTGGACGCCTTTGAGTACCAGTTCGGCCGCGGCGTGCGCTACACCGAGGGGACGGTGCGGGCTTTCGGCGAAAAGGCGGCCGCCGCCGGCATCCGCTTAAGCGTCCACTCGCCCTACTACATTTCCCTTTCCTCGGTAGAGGAGGAGAAGCGGGAAAACTCCATCCGCTACCTGGAGGAAAGCGCCGGGGCCGCCCGCCTGATGGGCGCCGACCGCATTGTGGTCCACACCGGCTCCTGCGGGAAGATTTCCCGGGAGGAGGGGATGGCGCTGGCCGCCGATACCCTCCGGCGGGCGGTGGAACGCCTGGATGAGCTGGGATATTCCGACATCACCCTCTGCCCCGAAACCATGGGGAAGCTGAACCAGCTGGGCAGCTTTGACGAGGTGATGGCCCTTTGCCGGGAGAACGAGCGGCTGCTGCCCTGCATCGATTTCGGCCATCTGAACGCCCGCACCATCGGTTCCATCCGGGGCAGGGAGGATTACGCCGCGCTGCTGGAGGAAATGGAGAACCAGCTGGGGCGCGACCGGGCTTCCCGGTTTCACTCCCACTTTTCCAAGATTGAATACACCGAAAAGGGCGGCGAAAAGCGCCACCTGACCTTTGCGGACACGGTCTACGGCCCGGATTTCGAGCCGCTGATGGAGCTGATTGCTAAGAAAGGCTGGTCGCCCCGGTTCATCTGCGAATCCGCGGGGACCCAGGCGGAGGACGCCGCCAGTATGCGGGACGCCTACCGGACGGCCCTGCGGGCATAAAAAGGAGGAATTTCCATGAAAAAACGGGTCCTGGTCATCCACGGCCCCAACATCAACTTGACCGGCGAACGGGAAGTGGGGGTCTACGGCAAGGAAACCATCGACACCATCAACGAGGACATCCGCGCCTGGGCGGCCCAGCTGGGGCTGGAGCTGGTGGAAATTTTCCAGTCCAACAGCGAAGGGGCCATCATCGACAAAATCCAGGAGCGCCGCCGCGACGTGGACGGCATTGCGGCCAACATGGGGGCTTACACCCACTATTCCATTGCCATCCGGGATGCTATCGCCAGCGTCAAGCTCCCCTGCATCGAGGTGCATTTTTCCAACGTCCACAGCCGGGAGGAGTTCCGCCACACGTCGGTAATCGCGCCGGTCTGCGCGGGGGTGGTCTGCGGATTCGGAAAGTACAGCTATCTCCTGGCCCTGGAGGGCCTGGCCCGCATCATGTAGGAAATGGCTGAAAAACTGATGCGGATTCCCGGAAAAACCGAAAAATCAGAAAATTTACAAATATCCCTTGCAAAACGCGGGGATTTACGGTAGAATATATAAGGAAAAGGGTCTGCCCCGGGAGAGATCTGGGGGACAGCTTCCCAAACAAATTGCGATCAGCAAATGGAGGTTTCTTACATGATCTCAGCAGGCGATTTTAAAAATGGGCTCACGTTTGACATGGACGGCGACGTCATGCAGATCGTGGAGTTCCAGCACGTGAAACCCGGAAAGGGCGCGGCGTTTGTCCGGACCACCATCCGCAACGTGATTACCGGCGCCGTGACCGAAAAAACGTTCAACCCCACCGAGAAATTCCAGGAGGCGTACATTGAGCGCCGGGAAATGGAATACCTTTACAGCGACGACAACCTTTACTACTTCATGGACACCGAAACCTACGAGCAGCAGGCGATTGACAGCCAGCACCTGGGCGACGGCTTCCGCTTTGTAAAGGAAAACACCGTGGTGAAGGTTCTGTCCTACAAGGGCGTCGTGTTCGGCGTGGAGCCCCCGAACTTTGTGGAGCTCAAGGTCACCAAAACCGACCCCGGCTTCAAGGGCAACACCGCCACCAATGCCACCAAGCCCGCCACGCTGGAAACCGGCGCGGAGATCAAGGTCCCGCTGTTTATCGACGAGGGCGAAATGATCCGCGTAGATACCCGCACCGGCGAGTATATGCAGCGCGCATAAACAGCAGCGCTGAAATCCGAATGCAACTGATAGGGAGGTAACTGAAATGGAGCTGATGGAGAAGGTTGCGTACCTGAAAGGCCTGATGGCCGGCATGGAGCTGGATCCCGAAAAGAAGGAAACCAAGCTGTTCAACGCGATCATCGAAACCCTGGACGATATGGCCGCTTCTGTGACCGATATTGAAGAGGAAACCGACGAAATCTGCAAGGTAATCGACGTAATGGACGAGGATCTGGACGAAGTCCGGGAAATCGTGCTGGGCGACGACGACTGCGATTGCGATGACGATGACTGTGACTGCTGCGGCGACGGGGAAACCTATGAGGTTACCTGCCCTACCTGCGGCAACACCCTGTATGTCGATGAGGAAATGCTCGACGAAGGGGAAATGAAGTGCCCGAACTGCGGCCAGGAACTGGAGTTCGACCTGGGCCTGGACGGCTGCGACTGCTGCGAGGAGCAGGGCGGCTGCGGCTCGAAATAAGCGCATCAACCAAGTTTCTCATTTAAAAATTGATGTTTCGGGGCGGAGTGAAAGTCTCCACCGGCGGTAAAGCCCGCGCGCGCCTCTGGCGCTGATCCGGTGAAATTCCGGAGCCGACGGTTATAGTCCGGATGGAAGAAACAACGGCAGCCTTCCCGCATCAGGCGGGAGAGGCTGTATGCGCCCGCGGGAACATACCTGCGGGCGTTTTTCTTTCCCAAACTCCCTGTGATGGGGACACCCCGCGGAAAGGAAATTGCTATGAAAACCAACACAAACACTGCAAGCCGGATCAATGTCCGCAAAATGACCATGACTGCCCTGCTGGGGGCCGTATCGGCGGTGCTGATGCTGTTCAGCTTTAAGGTGCCCCTGATGCCCAGCTTTATTTCCATGGATTTTTCCGAGCTGCCCGCCCTCATCGCCTCCTTTGCGCTGGGGCCGCTGAGCGGCGTCGCGGTGGCGCTGATTAAAAACTTGCTGAACCTCTTTTCCAGCCAGACCGGCGGGGTGGGGGAGCTGTCCAACTTCCTGCTGAGCTGCTGCTTTGTGCTGCCGGCGGGGCTGGTTTACAAGTACCGCCACACCCGCGGCGGGGCCATCCTGGGCGCCCTTGCGGGGGCGGCTGTCATGGCGGCGGTGAGCGTGTTCACCAACTACTTTATCGTCTACCCCATCTACACCCAGTTCATGCCCATGGAAGCCATTATGGGCATGTATCAGGCCATTAACCCCCGGGTTGAGAACCTGCTGGAGGCGCTGGTGATGTTCAACATGCCCTTTACCTTTCTCAAGGGGATGTGCAGCGTGGTAATCACCGTGCTGGTTTACAAAAAGCTCTCCCCCCTGCTCCAGGGAAAAAAATAACGGCGCACGGCGTCCGGTATGCCCAAAAGGCGTGCCGGGCGTTTTTGGCTGTCCGGACTTTCTGATTTCTTCGGCCGATTTTCCACAATTTTTATTGACATCGGTGCAGAATCTGTTATAATAGCAGATGAACAACGGTGCTGCGGCACACAAAGGAGTGACGGTTATGTTAGCAAAAACACCGCCCATGGGGTGGAATTCCTGGAATACTTTCGGCGCGAATATTTCGGAGCAGCTGATTCTGGAGACGGCGGACGCCATGGTGGAAAAGGGCTACCGGGACGCCGGCTATGAATACCTGGTCATCGACGACTGCTGGTCCCTAAAGGAGCGGGGCGCGGACGGGAAGCTCATCCCGGACCCGGAAAAATTCCCCCACGGGATGAAATATGTGGCCGATTACGTCCACAGCAAGGGGCTTAAATTCGGGATGTACTCCTGCGCCGGGCTGCGCACCTGCGCGGGCTACCCCTCCAGCTACGACCACGAGTATGTGGACGCCCAGACCTTTGCCGACTGGGGCGTGGATTTCCTGAAATACGATTTCTGCAATTTCCCCGTCACCGGCAACTGCCAGGCCCGCTACCACCGCATGAGCATGGCGCTGAAGGCCACCGGCCGGGATATCCTCTTTTCCGCCTGCAACTGGGGGCAGCAGGAGCCCTGGAAGTGGATGGCTTCCATCGGCGCGCATATGTACCGCTCGACGTGGGACATCAGCGACAACTACAAATCCTTCACGGATATTGCGGTGAGCCAGATTGAAAACCTCTGCATGTCCGGCTCCGGCTGCTTCAACGACCCGGACATGCTGGTCGTCGGGATGTACGGCAACGGCAACGTGGGCTTCGGCGGCTGCACCGACACGGAATACCGCACCCATTTCGCCCTCTGGTGCCTGTTCGGCGTGCCGCTGATGATGGGCGGCGATATCCGCAATCTGAGCGACGCGAGCCGGGAACTGCTGCTCAACAAAGAGCTCATCGCCCTGGACCAGGATGAGGAGTGCCGCCCGCCCTACCTTGCCAGCGCCAGCGCCAACAACACCAGCGAAAAGCGCTACTTCTTTATCCGCCACCTGTCCAACCACGAGTTCGCCCTGGCCTACTTCAACCTGACGGATAACGACAGCCCGGTAAGCTACGCCTTTTCCGGCGCGTTTGAGGAAATCGGCGTCCCCTACGGCTGCGGCTACGGCCTGGAGCTGACCGACATGTTCACCGGCGAAAACCTGGGGGTCAAGCAGGACTATTTCGTCCCGGAGGTTGAGGCCCACGGCTGCCGCCTTTACCGCGCGAAGCTGGTGAAAATCTGAATGGCCGACTGCTGCTTCCGGTGCGGGCGGGAGCTGACCGCCGACGAGATCGCCGTTTACCGGCGGCTGGTGAACCGCGCCGCATCGGAATATTTGTGCATCACCTGCTTTGCCAAGGAGTTTTCCGTGACCGAAGAGCTGATCCGCGAAAAGATCCGCCATTTTAAGGAAATGGGCTGCACCCTCTTTTCCTGACGGAAAAATTCCGCCCCCCTCTTTACGATTCAGCGGTTTTGTGGTATAATAAGTAGGAAGATTGCCGGATTCTAGGAAAGAGATGAGAGGAATGAAACGAGGATTGCGCCGGGCAGCGGCTTTCGCTGCCGGAATAATGGCCGCCGCAATGATGGCAGCGCCGGTCAGCGCGGCTGACGGAAATATGCTTTCGGCCGCCTTGTCGGCGGGAAGATGGGTGTATTCTGCGGAAGGCACCCTGTATTATGAAGCGGGACAGCCCCATACCGGATGGCTGGACCTGGACGGCAAGCGGTACTATTTCGGCCAGAACAGCATTTTGCAGACCGGCTGGCAGAAAATAGACGGCAAGTCCTATTATTTTAACGAAAAAGGCGAGATGCAGACCGGCTGGCTGAAGCTGGAAGGGGTCCGCTACTATCTGGGCGGGGACGGCGTTCCCGTTTCCGGAACAATGACCCTGGACGGGACGGAGTATATCTTTGCGGAAAACGGCGCGCTGCTGCGCCAGGGAGCGGCCGGGGAGCCGGCTGCCGCGCTGAGCCAGGCGCTGGAGGGGGTCGTTCTGTCCCCCAAATCCACGGTGAATGAGGAACTGAATACCGAAATTGAGGAACTCCTCGCCCTCCTGGACTGCAAGGACCGGAGCGTTCCGGAGCAAATCCAGGCGGTGTACGACTTTATGACGGCCAACTATGAGGAAGGAGAAGGCGCCCTGTTTGTGGGGATGGATACCTTCCTTCAGATTATGGACGGCCCGGAGTCGGACGCTTTGCAGATGCTGCGCACCGGTGCGGCGGGCTCCGAAGGGTACGCCGCGGCCTTTGCGGCGGTGGTCCGGAAAATCGGATTGGACTGCAAGGTCGTGAGCGGTACGCTGCTCACTGCCGAGGGGGAAACTGTCCCGCACAGCTGGGCGGTTGTTTCCCTGGGCGGCACGGAGTATCTCTTTGACCCGCAGCAGGAACAGCAGATTTCCGGCACAGGCCGGAACCTGTACAGCCGCTTCGGAAAAACTTACGCGGAATTGAACGGCATTTATCAGGCCGGCGAGAACGCGGCTTTTCAGTGAGAGAATATTGGGCTCGGGCCCCCGGTTTCCGTTTCAGCATGAAGCGGCGGGGGCTTTTTTTGTATCCGTTTTGAGGGGGAAGGGGAATGAAACTCTGGATTTTAACGGAAAACAGCGCGGCCGGGCCGCAGTTTGGCTGTGAACACGGCTGGAGCGTCCTGGCCGAATGCCGGGGGAAGCGGTATCTGTTCGATATGGGAAAGACGGACCTTTTCCTGAAAAACGCCCGGACCATGGGACTGGACCTTTCTCAGGCGGACGCGGCTGTCCTTTCCCACGGCCATTATGACCACGGCGGGGGGCTGGGCGCGTTTCTGAACGCCAATTCTGCGGCGAAGGTCTGGATGCAGGCTGGGGCGGAACGCCCGCGGTTTTCCATGCGGGAGGAGGGAGCGGCCGAAATCGGCCTTCCCGCCGGCGTGCTGGAAAACCCGCGCCTGCATACAATCCGGGGGGATTTCCTCATGGCGGAAGGGGCCATGCTCCTGTCCTGCCCGGCGGAGCGGCGGTATTGGCCCCGGTCCAACCGGGTGCTGATGACCCGCGAAGCGGGGGCGTTCGTCTGCGACGATTTTTCCGACGAGCAGTATCTGCTGCTGGAGGAAGGGGGAAAGACGGTTCTGCTGGCGGGCTGCTCCCACCGCGGCATTGTCAACATCCTCAGGATGGCTGCGGAAAAGACTGGGCGCGCTCCGGACGCCGTAATCGGCGGGTTCCACCTTTCCATCCCCCACAGCGGGGAAAGCGAGCCGCCCCGGACGGTGGATGCCGTGGGGCAGGAACTGGCAGCCTGCCCGGGAACGGTCTATTACACCGGCCACTGCACCGGCGAGGGGGCCTTCGCCCGCCTGAAGGAGATTCTGGGGGACCGGCTGTACGCGGTTTCCGCCGGAATGAAAATCGAAATCGGCCGGGGCCGGCCTTCCGCGCCGGAAAAGGCCGTATAATGGAGGATCACTGTGGGGAAAGTCAAAAAGATTGGCATTCTGGCGGCGCTGGCCGCCGTTGCTGCCGCTGCCGTGCTGGTATACCTTTATTTTCAGACCTGGCCGCTCCGGTTCCGGGCCGAACTGGACGCCTTTTTCGGGGAAGGGAACTGGGAGCAGATTTCCGCGGAAACCCGGGAAAGCCGCATGTACACCGTGACCTACCGCAGGAACGGCCTGTCCGACCAGCGGCCCGGCGACTATCACGAATGGGATATCGCCTTCACCAACCGGTACGGGGAGCCGGAGGTTTGGACAATCTCCGACCACACCATGAAAATCAATCATGACAAGCATTGGATTTTAAGCTCCGACCGCTATTCCGCGAAGCAGGCCCTCGCGTTGGAATTGATGGACGTTTCTTTCTCCATGGCAGCAGCGGAGGTCAGCCGGGAACTTCTGGCGGAAATCCTGCCGGAGCGGGAGGCGGAGTGCATCGACGTGGATATTTCCTACCGCAACGGGAACCCTCCGCCGGAAATGTACGGGAAGCTCCTCCGGGAGCCGTGGTTTGCGGCCAATCAAATCACAGCCGCCGACTACCTGGAAACCGATCTCTACGATTTTTACCTGCGCTTCCTCGCCTTTGATTACCGGGTGGAAAAGCTGGAAGAGGAGGAGCGGCAGCATTTGATGGAAAGCCTGGACGAGCTGGAGCAGGCGCTCCGGGAGACCTACGGCGATTACGCGGATTACGAGATTTATCTGGGAGAGGGCTATAAGGCGGAGTACAGCGGCGCGCTGGCCTCCCCGCAATAAAGGAAAATCAAAACGCACACGGAGGGCTTTCCGTGTGCGTTTCCGTCTTTTCGGGGATTATTTCAGGCGGAGTTTCACCAGTGCAGTGGAATAAGGCGTCATGGGGAGCCGGATATTTCCGCCCGCGACCGACACTTCCCCGGCTATGGGGCGCTCCAGCTGGTCGCAGAGGCAGGCGGATTCCGCCTCCAGGCCGAGGGCAAACTCTGCCGTGCAGCTGCGGCCGTCCGTCTCGTAAAGGCGGACCAGCAGCTCTTTGGGGTCCCCGCTTTCGGCGGGCTTGACGGCGGAAATCAAGACGGAGCCCTCCCGCAGCTCCAGGAATTTTCCCTCTGCGGGGCGCTTCCCGGCGTGGGGCCGGCCGGTGACGGCCAGAATGGGGTGCTCATAGTCCTGCACGGTGCGGGCATAGCGGCCCATGTCCATGCCGCCGTCCTGGCGGATGACCGCGAAGGAGATTTCATGACGGCCGATTTCCGGGGTGGGATCGGGCTCATACGCGCCCCGGATGAGGGTAACGGCCATGCGTCCGCCGCCGCAGCGGTAGCCGTACTTGGTCTGGGCGGTGAGCAGC
>DVFM01000063.1 GCA_018713245.1 Candidatus Merdivicinus intestinavium | reverse complement strand
GGAGAAAACGCCCTTGTCGTCGGTGACCTTGAATTTCACATAAACGGTGACGCAGGGGTCGTCGGCGTACTCAATTTCCGCCTCAGCCAAAGCGGTGCCGCACTCGGCGCACCAGTAAACCGGCTTCATGCCCCGGTAGATGAGGCCCTTCTTGGCCATTTCGCCGAACACCTTCACCTGTTCCGCCTCAAATTCGGGCTTCAGGGTGATGTAGGGGTCCTTGAAATCGCCGGTGACGCCCAGGCGCATGAACTCCTTTTTCTGGATGTCCACATAGTTCATGGCAAATTCCCGGCACTGGCGGCGGATCTCGGCGGGGGTGGCTTTGTCCTTGTCCATGCCGATGGCTTTCAAGGCCTTCAGCTCGGTGGGAAGGCCGTGGGTATCCCAGCCGGGGACATAGGGGGAATTGTAGCCGGTCATGTTCTTATATTTGACAATGATGTCTTTCAGCACCTTGTTGAGGGCGGTGCCCAGGTGGATGTCGCCGTTGGCGTAGGGGGGGCCGTCGTGGAGGACATAGAGGGGCTTGCCCGCGTTGCGCTCCAGCAGCTTCTGGTAGAGGTCCATCTCATCCCAGTGCTCCACAAACTTCGGCTCCTTTTTGGGGAGCCCCGCTCTCATGTCAAAGCTGGTTTGGGGAAGATTCAAGGTTTTGTTGTAATCTTGTGCCATCGAATTGGTTCGCTCCTTCTGTATAGTAATTCAAGTCAGCGCGAGGGGTTGTTTTTCCCGAATTTCAGGTCGCCGAACTTCTCCTCAAAGCTCAGCTTGTGGGTGGGGCGCGCCACATTGGTGACAGGCGGCTGTTCCTGTTTGGCCTGCCTGGCTGCCTGGGCGGATTTGACCGCCTTGTCAAAGCGCAGGGTTGCGGACTCCTCCTCCGCGGGGGCCTGGGTCGCGGGCTGGGGCTCCGGTTCCGCCGCAGGTTCGGCGGGGGCAGGCTCGGCGGCCGCCGGCTCAGCCGGGGCGGGCGTTTCGGGAGCGACTGCCGTCTCCGGAGCAGTTTCCGGGGCGGCGGGCTCCGTCTGCGCATACTGGCTCCGGACCCGGGCGTTGTAAAGCGCCTCGTACTCCTCCTCCATATCCGGGAGGCTGTTGAGGGCGTTGAGATGCACCTTGTAGAGGGAGAGGAGCTTCGACTTGAAGTCCGCGACTTCCTTCTGCATCTTGGCCAGCGTCAGCTTTTCGTGCTCCACCTGGGCGCGGATGCCGCCGACTGCTTCGTCGGCGGTGCGCTGGGCGTCCAGCAGCATCCGCTCCGAGCGGCTCTTTGCGTCCGAAACCATCCGGTCCGCCTTTGCCTTCGCTTCATTTACGATGGAATTTCCCATCTTCTGCGCGCCGAGCAGCGCGTCTTTCAGGTTTGATTCATCCTGCCGGTACTCGTTAATCTTTTCCGCCAGAATCTTCATCTTGCCCAAAAGGTCGGCCTTTTCCGCCTCCAGGGACCGAATCTGCGCGTTCATCTGCTCAATATACCGGTCGACCTCCTCCGGCCGGTAGCCGAAGGCCGCCTTTTCAAACAGCTTTTCCGTAGATTTGCTGGACATCCTTTTCTCACCTTTCCTTTTCTGATACAAAACAGCCTGAAAAACCGCCGCGCTCACCGCTGGCCCGGCTTTTCAGGTTGCTCTGCCGATATTTTGATTCACAGATACTGCATGCAGCGGACCGCCACCCGCCCTTTTCGGGTCAGGGTCCCGTCGGTTTCCAGGCGGAATTTCCCCTTGCCGCGGACGGTCAGGATATCCCCGTCCGCCAGCTGGGCGCTGCCGTTTCCGGCGGGAATGTGGTTTCGCTGGACAAGCCCCGCCGCGATGAGGGCGGCCGCCTTTTCCCGGCTGACGCCGCAGCAGAGGGCCACCGCGGCGTCCAGCCGCAGGGAGGCGAGGGTTCCCCTGATTTCCCGGAAATTCTGCTGAACCCGGATTTGGGCGGGAACGCCCTTTTCCACCCGGACCCCCACCCGGCCGATCCGGTCTATCTGGGTGAGCAGCACCTTTTCCATGCGCTCATCCGCAAACACATAGGTTTCGCCGGGGGAAACCACAATGTCCCCCACCAGCTCCCGCCGCACCTGCTGGGCCATGAGGGAACCCAGAAAATCCCGGTGGCTGAGGGAAAACGCCTCCGGATACCGGAAGGTGCACCCCACGATGGGAAAGCTCTCGGTTTCCGGCTCCATCCAGTCCGGGAACACCCCCAGCATCGTCCGGGCCGCGCCCTCAAATCCGCCCCAGAATCGGAATCCCAGCCCCGAACGGGCGGCCAGCGGCTGGACGGCCGCCGCCTGCTCCTCGGTCAGGAAATCCGAAAACCGCGGGCAGCCCTGCTTTTCGCACAGGTCAAAGAGGCTGCGGATCCGGGCCAGGAAATATTCCTGCTCCTTCTGCGCCTTCTCCATCAGAAGTAGACGCCGCTGTCTTCCAGCTCATCCAGCAGATTGCCCATCAGGTTCACGTTGGAGGGCAGGATGATAAAGGTGGCGTTGGCCACCCGCTGCACCTCGCCGTGGTTCGCGAAGGCGACGCCGCTCAAAAAGTCCAGCAGCCGCCGGGAAAGCTCCGGCGAAGCGGACTCCAGGTTCAGCACAACCGTGCGCTTGGCGTTGAGGTGCTCGGCGATGCTCCTGGCATCCTCGAACCGCTCCGGCTTCACCAGCACCACCTGGAGCTGGGTTGTGGCGTGGATGTTGACCACCTTGCTCCGGTTGGCGGCCGCCTGAGAGGACGGCGCTTCATATCCGCCGCTGGGCGCGCTGCTTTCCCGCTTGATCTGATCGAAATCGTTGATCTCGGGGGCGTCCTCCAGCTGCTCATCGTACTCGTCGTCGTATTCGGTAAACATTTCCTTCAGTTTTCCAACAAAGCCCATATCTCTCCGCCTTTCTTTTATCTGCGCTCTCCAAAGATGCCCCGCCCGATCCGGACCTGAGTCGAACCGCAGCGGACCGCCGCCTCATAATCGCCGGACATTCCCATGGACAATGTGTCCAAAGCGCCCGGCTCCGCGCTCTTTGGTGCAGTTTCCTTCATTTTCAGATACAGCTCCTGCGTTTTCCGCAGCCAGAAATCCCCTTCCGCCCGGGGAGGAATGGTCATCAGTCCCCGAACCCGCAGAAGCGGGCATTCCGCCGCGATCTGTTCCCATGCGGGAAACAGTTCTTCCGGCAGCAGGCCGGATTTTGTCTCCTCCGCCCCGATGTTTACCTGGAGGAGGATGTCCAGCCGCTCCCTTCGTTTTTCACACTCTTTTTGCAGGGCCGCGGCAAGATGAACGGAATCTACCGATTCAATCATCCCTACCTTGTCTATTATATCGCGAATTTTATTTGTCTGCAAGTGGCCGATAAAGTGAATTACATTTGCATTGCAGGCATAATTTTGGTATTTTTCACAGCATTCCTGCACGCGGTTTTCTCCCAGCAGGTCCGCCCCCGCCCGGAGGGCCAGATTGACCCGCCCGGCCGGCACGGTTTTGGTCACGGCCATCAGCCGCACCTCCCCCGCGTCCCGCCCGCTTTCGGCTGCGGCCGCCGCGATCCGCTCCCGCAGCTCCCGGATATTTTCCGCGATGGTCCTTTCGTCACTGTACCAGCTTTCCGTCATACAAATCCTTGCCCTTCACCACAATGGTATCATACATTTTCACATAACCGCTGCCGTCCGTCCCGCCCTGGTAGTAGGGGGCGCTCAGGATGAAATCCGTGGTTTCATAAATCATGTCAATGTACCGGAAATAGATTTTGCTTCCCGTCTGGACATACACCCCCATCTCGTCGTCCACAAACCGGACCGCCTCCTTGGGGATTTTCAGGCCGCTGTACTCCTCCACGACGATTTCCGCCGTCTGGACGCGGGAGCTCAGAAGATACTCGTCCACATGGTCCCCTTCCAGATACAGCTTGTAAAGGCCGCTTGCCTCGTCCCGCTGGGCGTCCGCGATGGAACAGGCGATGTCCTCTTCCCCCGGAAAGCGCAGCGTCACCTTGGAGATGTTGGAAAGGGTCTGCATCTGCTCCTCCGTCACCGTGGTGGCAAAAGTCCAGCGGTGGCTGGTGACGATCTTAACGGCGCTCTGGTCGGCCTGGTAGCCCTGATAGCCCGCCAGCCAGTCCCGGAGCTGCGAAGCGCTCAGGCTGTCCAGATATTCCCCGGTAATCTCCCCTTCCAGCCCGTCCACATGGTCCACAAAGTAGCCCGAAGCGGTGGAGGCAAAAGAATGGATCTGGGAAGAGACAAGGCTCTGGATGTTCTGGAGTTCGCTTTGGAGCTCGCTGATGCGGGCGTCGTAGTTTTCCACGCCGTTGACCACGATGGCGCGCCGGGCCATGGTCTCCATCAGCCCGCTTTTGATCTCCGAAAGGCCGGAAAGGTTCTGGCTGTCCCGGGCTGCCGCCAGCTGGGAAACATACTCCGCCGCCTGGCCGTTCAGGGTGTCGGGCCGCACCACGTCGGTGCTGGAAACCGCCGACTGCGCGCGCTGCAGGGCGCTGATGGACGCTTCCAGCACCTGCGCCTGATACTGCGCCCGCACGGCGGTCTGGTCGTTGTAAACATCCCCCAGCTTGGTGTTGACGGCAACCTTGGTTCCCACGCTGTAAAGGGGCGTCACAACGCCGCCGGCATCAATGGGGATCACCGTTTCCTCCCGGACGAACACCCCTTCCACCGAAATGCTCTGGGTGACGGTCTGTTCATAAACCGTTTGGGTTTCGTAATCCTGGTTCCTCTGGGCCGCGGCCTGAACCGCGACATAACAGATGAGGAACAGGGAGAGAATCAGCGCCGAGATTTTGATAACGCGGTCATTCAATTTTCCGTTTCCTTCCCAGGCTTCTCATCCTCTTCGTCGGTCAGCAGAGACACGGGGCGGGAGGGGATGATGGTGGACACGGCGTGCTTGTACACAATATTCTGCTTCCCGTCGCAGTCCAGCACAATGATATAATTGTCAAATCCCTTCACCACCCCGCGGAACTGGAACCCGTTGGTCAGATAGACGGTGACGGACATGCGCTCCTTCCGGACGTGGTTCAGGAATACATCCTGCAGATTCAAGTTTTTCATTGGTTCTCCCCCTTGTTAAAGTAACGCCTGCAGCAGGTTTGTTCTTATTCTATCATATCCCCCGCCATTTTGCCAGTACAATTTGTAAATTCGCGCGGTTATTTTTCGCAGAATTCAACATTCCCGCCCTAATTTTTCCGGCTTTTCCAATAATTCCCCGGAAAGGAACCGCTCCGCCAGGCCCAGCGCGCGGTTTTGGGCGGCTTCCGGCCCCGCCTCGTCGGGATAGACCCAGTAAATGCGCTCGTCCCGCCGGAACCAGGTGAGCTGGCGCTTGGCATACCGCCGGGTCGCCTGCTTCAGGGATTCCAGGCATTCCGGAAGGCTCTTTTCCCCCTCCAGATAGGGGAACAGCTCCTTATAGCCGATGGCCTGGGCGGAGGTTTCAAGCCGCGCCTCCCGGAAGGCCCCGGCCTCCTCCAAAAGCCCCTGCTCCATCATCAAATCCACCCGGCGGTTGATGCGGTCATAGAGGACGGCCCGGTCCTTGTAAGCGATGCCGATGCGCAGGGCGCGGTAGCGCTCCGGCGCCTCCCGGCTTTTTTTCTGAAGCGCCGACATGGTCATCCCCGACAGGCGGTAGACCTCGATGGCCCGGATAATGCGGGGGAGGTTGTTTTCGTGGAGGGAAGCGGCCGTTTCCGGGTCGAATTCCCGCAGCATCTCCAGAAGGAAGCCGCCCCCCTTTTCCGCCGCCAGGGCGGAAAGCTCCCGGCGGACGGCGGGGTCGCCGCCGGTTTCGCCGATGTCCCGGCTGTCCAGAACCGTGTCGAGATACAGCCCCGTCCCGCCGCAGAGGATGGGGACCTTTCCCCGGGCGGCAATGTCCGCGACGGCGGCGTGGGCGTCGGCGGCATACCGGCCCAGGCTGTAGGGCTCCTCCGGCCCCACATAGCCGATGAGGTGGTGGGGGATCCCCCGCATTTCCTCCGGCGCCGGTTTTGCGGTGGCGATATCCATCCCCCGGTAGACCTGCATGGAGTCGGCGGAGACCACCTCCCCGCCCAGCCGCTCCGCCAGCAGAATGGCCAGGGCGGTTTTCCCCGAAGCGGTGGGCCCGGCTACGGCGACAACCGGGATTTTCTGCTGATTCATGGGTTCCCTCCTATTGAATCCGCCCGAAGAGCTTTTCCAGGTCGGATTTGGAATACTGGAGGATCACCGGCCTGCCGTGGGGGCAGAAGCGGACGTTTTCGTCCGCGCAGATGGTTTCCACCAGCTTCCGAAGCTCCTCCGTGCTGTTTTGATCCCCGCCCTTCACCGCGCTGCGGCAGGCGATGCGGTGGAGAATGTCCTCCACCACGTCCGGCAGCTCCTTCCGGCGCATTTCCGCCAGGGAGGAGACTGCCTCCAGAAAGATTTCCTTGGGTCCCGAAGCGGCGGCCACCGCCGGGACGGCGCGGAGGGTGACGGAATTCCCGCCAAAGTCCTCCGCCTCAAACCCCAGCCGCGAAAGGGTGTCCAGATGTTCCAGCACCGCCTCGTGCTCCGCCCGGGAGAGGGTAACGGCGGCGGCCGAGAGCAGATACTGCTTCTCCAGCCCCTCCTGGGACTCCTTCAGGCGGTTGTAGAGGATGCGCTCGTGGGCGGCGTGCTTGTCGATGAGGGCGAAGGTGTCGTCAATCTGGGCCAGGATATAGGTGGAAAACAGCTCGCCGATGATCCGGATGCGGTACTGCCGGGCAGGCGGCGCGGCGGGAACGGGCGGCGCTTCCTCCGGCTCCGGGGCGGGGGGCGCGGCTTTCGGCGGCTGCGCCGGACGGCTGACGGTGATGACCGGCGTCCGCACCTGATAGGCAGGGGCTGCGTCGGAAACCTCCGGACGGCGGTAAGCCTCCCGGCGCTGGGCCGGGGTCAGGGCCGGGATTTCCTCCCGCTCCCCGGCCTGCGGAAGCGCGGCGTCCCTGGCGGGCTGCGAAACCTCCGGGCCCGCGGACAGAAGCTGCTGCTCTCCCTCCTGCTCGGAAAACCGGGAAAGGGGGTTGTAGGGGGGCTTTTTGGGCGGGGCTTCCTGTTCCGCCTCCTCCCGGGGGGCGATGACGTTTCCCTGGGCGATGGCGCCCTTGGCGGCGAAGTAGACGGCGTCGAACACCGCCTTTTCCCGGACAAAACGCACCTCAATTTTAGCCGGATGGACGTTGACGTCCACCATGCCGCAGGGCAGCCGGATGTCCAGCACGCAGGCGGGGAATTTCCCCGTCATGATGGAGGAGCGGTAGGCTTCCTCCAGCGCCACGCCGCCGGTCCGGGTTTTGGTGTAGCGGCCGTTGACGAAAAAGTGCTGCATGGTGCGGTTGGCGCGGCTGCTCGCGGGCCTGCTCACATAGCCGCTGACCCGCACGCCGTCCAGCTCATAATCCGCAGGCAGAAGGCTCTGGGAAAACTCCCGCCCGAAGATGGTGTAAATGACGCTCATCAGCTTCCCGTCCCCCGGCGTGTGGAAAACCGGCCGGCCGTCCCGGATAAATTTGAAGGAAATCTCCGGGTGGGAGAGCGCAATTTTTTCCAGGATGTTTTCCACGGCGTTGGCCTCGGAGACGTCCTTTTTGAGGAATTTAAGCCTGGCCGGGACGTTGTAGAACACATCCCGCACCACGATGGTGGTCCCAACGGGGCAGCCGGCCTCGGTAACGCTTTCCACCTCCGAGGCGGACACCGCCGCCCGCACCCCCAGCTCTGCCTCCGGCGTCCGGGTGAGCATTTCCACGTGGGACACGGCGGCGATGGAGGCCAGCGCCTCCCCGCGGAAGCCCAGCGTCCCGATGGCGTCCAGGTCGGAAGCCGTGCGCACCTTGCTGGTGGCATGGCGCAGGAAGGCCACCGGCGCATCCTCCGCCGAGATGCCGCAGCCGTTGTCCGCCACCCGCAGATACCGCACGCCGCCGTTTTGAATCTCCACCGTAACGGTGGAGGCTCCGGCGTCGATGGAGTTTTCCACCAGCTCCTTGACGATGGAAGCGGGGCGTTCGATGACCTCGCCCGCGGCAATCAGCTCCGAGACCGCGCCGGGCAGGACGTTGATTTTCGGCATGAAATCCCTCCTTTTTCCGTCGGTTCAGTTTTCTTCTTCCTCATCCAGCAGGGAAGGCGCCTGCGGCCTCCGCGCCGGCGCGCCGCATCCCCGCTTCTCGCGGAGAATCCATCCGCCCCAAAAGCCGAAAAGCCCCAGCAGAAGCGTCCCTGCCGCAAATATCCGCAGCATCCCCGTCCCGCCGGAAAGCGGAAGGACAACGCCGTAAAACGGCGCGCCCCAAAAGCCCGGAAACGCCAGCTCCAGGCCGCACATCAGGGCCAGCGCCGCCAAAAAGGCGGGCTGCCGCTTCATCCCGCCGATCATGCACAGGCAGATGCAGTCCAGAATGTACAAAACCGCGAGAAAAACGCCGTAAGCGCTGCTCTCCCCGGTCCCGCCCATGGAAACAGGCCGGACGCCCTTCCACGCAAACAGCGCCGCGACGCCCGCCAGCAGGAGAAGGGACAAAACGCCCCAAATCCAAAACCGTTTCCAGTTAATTGCCATAAATGCCTTTCTCCTTTTCCTCCACATCGGCCAGGGTAATCACCGGCCTGCCCTCGGCGTCCAAAAGAGGGGTCAGGCCGCCGATGGTGCCGTTCTGGGCCACCAGGTAATGAACCCCGGTCTGGGTGTCCACCAGAATATAGGCCGCTCCCATCAGGCCGATGCTTTCTTCATAGAGCTTTACAAACCGTTTTTCCTTTGCCATTGGAAACACTCCTTTTTTACTTTTGGGGTTCGACCGGGCGGGCAGGACCCGCACGGAACGTTGGGATTTTGCAAAACCGCCGCGGGACGGGATACCCGCCCCCTGCATGCTGGCATAATTTCGTTTGCAGGGCGAACACAGTTCGCCCCTACGGAATATACGAAAACCGTTTTGGCCGGGGCGGATGCCCACATCCGCCCGCCGCATTTTCCCTAAACCCGGGCGCGCAATGCGCGCCCCTACAATATGCCTGGACGCTGTTTCGGGGAATCTGTACCGAAAACGGCGGTTCGCCGCGTCACATCAGCATGGCTTTCAGCTCGTACAGGGCGTCCAGCGCCTCCCGGGGGGACATGCTGTCCACGTCCATTTTCCGCAGGGCGTCAGCAGCCCGGACGTCCGACTGTTCGGAAAAGGAAATCTGCTCCGTTTCCGGCTCCTCGTGATAGGTGAGACTGGGCTTCCGGACGCTTTTTTCCAGCTCGGTGAGAATCACCTTTGCCCGCTTGATGACCTTGTCCGGCACCCCGGCCAGCTTTGCCACCTCGATGCCGTAGCTGTCGTCCGCGCCGCCCCGGAGGATTTTCCGCAGGAAAATCACGTCGTCCCCCCGCTTTTTCACGGCGATATTGTAGTTCACCACCCCGTCGTACTGGTTTTCCAGCTCGGTCAGCTCGTGGTAATGGGTGGCGAAAAGGGTTTTGGCGTGGATTTTCTTTTCCTTCAGGATGTATTCCACCACCGCCTTGGCAATGCTCATGCCGTCGAAAGTGGAGGTCCCGCGGCCGATTTCGTCCAGCAGGATGAGGCTCTGGGGCGTGGCGTTCTGGAGGATGTAGGCTACCTCGCTCATCTCCACCATAAAGGTGGACTGGCCGGCGGTGAGGTCGTCGGAGGCCCCCACCCGGGTGAACACCTTGTCCAGGATGGGGACGGTGGCCGACCTTGCCGGGACGAAAGAGCCCATCTGGGCCATGATGCAGATCAGGGCCACCTGGCGCATATAGGTGGATTTTCCCGCCATGTTGGGGCCGGTGATGACTGCCACCAGGTTTGCGCCGCTGTCCAGCATGGTGTCGTTGGGGACAAAGGGCGTCTGGGGGAACATGGCCTCCACCACCGGATGGCGGCCCTCCAGGATGCGGATTTCCCCGTTGGCCGACAGCTCCGGCCGCACATAGTGGTTGTCCACCGCCACCTGGGCCAGAGACGCCAGGACGTCCAGCTGCGCCACCGCCGCCGCGGTCCGCTCAATAACCGGCAGGGAGGCGGCCACCTGCTTGCAGATTTCGTCGTAAAGCTCCGCCTCCATGGCGATCATCCGGTCGCTGGCGTAGAGGACCTTGCTTTCCAGCTCTTTTAATTCCTCGGTGATGTACCGTTCCGAGCCGGTTAAGGTCTGCTTGCGGATATAATCCGGCGGCACCTGGCTCAGGAAGGATTTTGTCACCTCGATGTAATAGCCGAACACCCGGTTGTAGCTCACCCGCAGGTTTTTGATGCCGGTGCGCTCCCGCTCCCGCTCCTCGATTTTGGCCAGGTAGCCCTTGGCGTTCTTCTGGATGTCCTTCAATTCGTCCAGCTCGGGGCGGTAGCCCATTTTGATATAGCCGCCGTCCTTGCGGTTGACCGGGGCTTCCTCGTCGATGGAGCAGTCGATGAGGGCTTTCATTTCCTCCAGGGTGTCCAGCTCCCCGTAAAGCTCCCGGAGCAGTGTGGCCTGGAATACCGAGGCGGCCTGTTTGACCCGGGGAAGGTTCCCCGCGGTATAGGAAAGGGAAAGCAGCTCCCGGGGGGTGACGGTGCCGTAAACCACCTTGGTCATCAGCCGCTCCAGGTCGTAAACGTCCCCCAGCCCCTCAATCAGCTCCGCCCGCTCCAGCGTTTTGTCCGCCAGCTCCGCCACGGCGGACTGCCGCCGCGTAATCTGGGAAACGGATGCCAGGGGCTGCTCCAGAAACTTGCGCATGAGCCGCTTGCCCATGGCGGTGCGGGTCTTGTCCAGCACCCAGAGGAGGGAGCCCCGCTTTTCCCGGCTCCGGAGGGTTTCGGTGAGCTCCAGGTTTTTCCGGGCGGTGAAATCGATGGACAAATACTGCTCGTTGCTGTACCAGGTCAGGGTGGTGAGCCGCTTTGCGCCGGATTTCTGCGTCTCCTGGAGGTAGGACACCAGCGCCGCCGCCGCGTAAAGCGCAAAGAGGGATTTTTGAAGCTCCAGCTTTTCCAGCTGCTCCCGCCCGAACTGCTCGGTCAGGACGCGGGCGCATTTTTTCTGCTGGTATTCGGTTTCCTCCACCGGGTCCACCACGCACCGCAGCCGGCTCTGGACAAAATCCCGCGCCTCGGCGCATTCGGAAAAGCCGGGGTTAATCAGCAGTTCCTTGGGGGCAAATTTGGACAGCTCGTTGACCAGCCCCCGCTCCGGCTCCGGTCCGGTGTACTGGGTAAACCGCGCCTCGCCGGTGGAAACGTCGGCAAAGCAGACGCCGAAACCGGACGGGTCGTAATAGACGCTGGCAATGTAGTTGTTCTCCCCTTCGGGGAGCATGCTCCCCTCCACGATGGTGCCGGGGGTTGTGATGCGGATGACCTCCCGCTTGACCACGCCCTTGGCCTCATAGGGTGACTCCATCTGCTCGCAGATGGCCACCTTGTACCCCTTTTCCACCAGCTTTTTCAGATAAACGTCGCAGGCGTGGTAGGGCACCCCGCACATGGGCGCCCGCTCCTCCAGCCCGCAGTCCCGCCCGGTGAGGGTCAGCTCCAATTCCCGGGAAGCGGTGAGGGCGTCGTCAAAAAACATTTCATAAAAATCGCCGATGCGGTAAAACAGGATGTAATCCTCGTACTGCGCCTTGATCTCCTTATATTGCTGCATCATGGGGGAGAGCTTGCCCAACTTCGGTTCCTCCTTGGCTGTAATTTGGCAAGCGGACTGCCGCAGATACCGCCGGACGGCTTTCCCGCCCGGCCGGTGCCCGCTGCAGCCCGCCGCGTGAAGTCAGATTAGTGGCACCCTCCGCAGGTGGCGCAGGAGCCGGTGCAGCTCTGGTCGGGAATCTCGCAGGTGTCGGGATCCTCGCCGTTGACGCACATCATCAGGATGGCGTTGACCTTCTGCATCATCTCGTCCATTTCCTGCTTGGCGATGTTGTATTCCATCATGTTGGGGTTGCCCATGACGTCGGTGTAGATCTGCTGGAGCTCCTCGTTGAGGGCCTGGAGCTTCTTGTCGTCCTTCTCCTCTTTCTGCATTTCCTGGTTCATTTCCATCCGCTTGAGGTTGAAGCGGCCGATGCCGTCCTGGAGGGAAGCGTCCTCGTCATTTGCCTTGCGGGCGGCCTCCACCCGCTGATATTCGGCGGTAGCCTGGATGGCCTTGCCCATTTCTCTTGCCATTTGAATCAGATCCATTGTTTTATCCAACCTTTCTTTGTTATACTTAAATATATGGCAGCAGGGGCGCCGGAGCGCGCCCGGTTGCGTCTTTAGTCCGCGCTCCGTACAACGCCGGAGAGATTATGCTTGTCCGCCCGGACAACTTCCACCTGCACAAACTGCCCGATGAGGGAGGCGTCCCCGGGGAAATCGATCACGGCGTTGAATTCGGTCCGGCCCGTCAGCCCCAGGGGGCTTCGGCCGTCGCAGAGCACCCGGAAGGTTTTTCCCACATAGCCGCGGTAGTGCTCCGCCCCGATTTTCCGCTGAGCGTCCAGGAGCATGGAAAACCACCGGGATTTCTCCTCTTTGGGAACGGGGTCGTCCATTTTCGCAGCCGCGGTTCCCTCCCGTTTGGAGTAAATAAAGGTAAAGAGGGACGCAAACCGCACCTCCTCCACCAGCTTGAGGGTCTGCATAAAGTCCTCCTCCGTCTCGCCGGGGAAACCCACGATGAGGTCGGTGGTGAACATCACGCCGGGGATGCGCTCCCGGGCGTAGGCGATGAGCTCCTTGTACCATTCCACCGTATAGTGGCGGTTCATCCGTTTTAAAATGCGGTTGCTGCCGCTCTGCACCGGCAGATAGATGTGATTGCACACCTTGGGGCATTCCGCGATGGTGTCGATGAGCTCCTTGGTGCAGTCCTTGGGGTGGGAGCTCAGAAAGCGCACCCAGAAATCCCCGGGGACCTCGCTCACCTTCCGCAGAAGCTCCGGAAAGCGCATGCCGTCCGGCAGGCCGCTGCCGTAGGAATTGACGTTCTGCCCCAGGAGGGTGATCTCCTTAAAGCCGGCGTCCGCAATTTCCCGCGCTTCCTTCAAAACGTCCTCCGGCCGGCGGCTGCGCTCCCGGCCCCGCACCAGCGGCACCACGCAGTAGGTGCAGAAGTTGTCGCACCCGTACATGATGGGAAGGCTCGCCTTGACGCCGGGGGTGCGGCGGACCGGGATCCCCTCGGCGATGACCCCGGCGGAATCCTCCACCCGGAACACCCGTTTCCCGCGGCGCAGGGTTTCCAGCAAAAGCTCCGGGAACTGCGGCAGGGAGTGGGTCCCGAACACCAGGTCCACCTGGGGGTAGCTCCTTTTGATTTTATCCGCGATGTGGGCCTGCTGCATCATGCAGCCGCACAGGCCGATGAGCAGTTCCGGCCGGGCTTTTTTCAGGTGGGACAGCTCCCCCACGTTGCCGAACACCTTTACTTCCGCGTTTTCCCGGACAGCGCAGGTATTATAAAGAATGAGGTCGGCGTCGGCGGGGGTTTCGGTGAAGCCGAATCCCATTTCCGCCAGCATGCCCATGAGCTTTTCCCCGTCGGAAGTGTTCTGCTGGCAGCCGTAGCTGTGGACCAGGGCCAGCAGCGCATGGTCCTCCCCGAAGCGCTGCCGCAGCAGCTCCGCGCATTCCCGGGCGAATTCCTGCTGTTTTATAAGCTCCTCCGGCGGCAGGACGCGCGCGGCGGCGGTATTATTCTGGGACAAATCGGCACCTCCGAAAGCGAGTTTATTTCCAGGCAATCATGATTATTTTAACACGGATCGGCAGGAAACACAAGGGGCGGGACCTTTTTTCTCAGTTTTTTCTGAAAATACCCGGAATCTTTTTGAAAAAAACGCCCCCGCCGCACAAAACGGGAGCGTTTTTCAGAAATTCTGTCCCTCAGCGGGAATAAACCGAATCAATTCCCAGGTACTCCTCCAGGCAGAGGCCGCTTTCATAAACCGCCTTCGCCGTTTCCGTCCCGAGGTAGCGCAGATGCCAAGGCTCGTACTGGTAGCCGGTCACGCCTTCTTTCCCCCGGGGGTAGCGGATGATGAAGCCGTACTCGTGGGCGTGGGCCGCCAGCCACTTGGCCTGGGGGGTGTCCGCAAAGGAATCGTTCACCTGGTTGACGTCGAAGGCGAGCCCCGTCTGGTGCTCCGAATAGCCCGCCCGGGCGGAATACCGGTCGGCGGCGGCCTTCCCGTCCCGGTTCACATATTTTCGGTAAAGCCCCGCCTGGTAATCATAGGAACGGTAGCCCGACGCCACCCAGAGGGAGAGCCCCTCCGCCGCCATGGCGTTTTGGAGCTGCCCGAAGGCCGCCTGGGTCTCGGCGGTCAGCCCGCCGGGGGCGTAATCCGCCGGGAGCGGGTAGGATTTATTGGCGATGAGGATGCCGTCCACGTATAAAATCCCGTCCCGCAGCTCCATCACCTTCCCGTTTTCCGACAGGCAGACGTGGGATTCCGGGTCGTCCTCCGTCCAGGCGCCGGAGCCGTCCAGGAAGTACCATCCGCCACCGTCATGGACAAAGCCGGTGCGCATCCTGCCGTCCGGCGCCAGGAAGTACCACTTCCCGTTCACCTGCACCCAGCCCGTCCGCATGGCTCCGTCGGAGGAAAGGTAGTACCAGTCCCCGCCGATGTACTGCCAGCCGGTGTACATCTCTCCCGCGCCGCTGAAGAAATACCAGCTTCCGTCCAGGTACTGCCAGCCCGTCGCCAGCGTCCCGTCCGGCTTTTCATACTGCCAGCTCCCGCCGGCTTCCTGCTTCCAGGCGGCTTCGGCGGTCACAGCCGGCGCGGCGCAGCAGAAGAAAGCGGCCAGCGCCGCGCAGATCAGCTTTTTCATGGAAATGCTCCTTTCGTCAGCGGATGCTCTTGGAGGTCAGCCGGGGCAGCATCTCCTCCACCATTTCCCGGGTGACGACGCCGGTTCCCTCCAGCATGACCGAGGAGGTTCCCGCCGCCGCCCCCAGCATGGCGGCCTCGCAGGGGGATTTGCCTTCCTGAATGGCGCAGAGGAAAGCGCCCAGCGCCGTGTCGCCCGCGCCGACGGTGGAGCGCACCGGCACCTGGGGCGTGTGGATGCGGCAGCCGCTCTCCTGGCCGGCGTAGATCATCCCCTTGGCCCCCAGGCTCACCAGCACGTGCTCCACATGGGCGGTGAGAGAGCGCGCCAGCTTGATGATGGACTGTTCGGTCCGCAGGTCGGAGCCGCTCATCTGGCGGAATTCCAGCAGGTTCGGCTTGATGAGGAACGGCTGGATTTCCACGATGTCGCTCAGGTGGAAAAAGGCGTTGTCCAGCGCGAAATAGACCCCCTCCCGCCGGAAGGAGAGGAGAAACGCCTTGTAGGAATCCGGCGTCAGGTTGGCGGGCAGGCTCCCGGCGAAGATGAGCAGCACCTTCCCCGCGTCGCGGATTTCCTCCTCCACCTTGGCGCGGAGCTGCTTCATCCCGTCAATGGAGACGGGGAAGCCCTCCCGGTTGATCTTCAAAATCCGCTGGTCCGGAATGACGATGGTGAGGTTTTCCCGCGTTGCCCCGTGAAGCTGCACAAAATCGTGGGGCACCCGGTCCTCGTCCAGCAGCGACAAAAACCGGCGGGAGTTTTCCGCGCCGCAGAGCCCCAGCGCCTTGACCGGCATCCCCAGCGACGCCATCACGCGGGAAATGTTGACCGCCTTGCCCCCCGCAAACACCTTTTCCCGCACGGCGCGGTTGGGCTCGGAGAAGTCCATGGTCTGCAGCCAGATGGTCACATCCAGCGCAGGACTCAGGGATATGGTTACAATCTTGTCAAACATGCTCCACCCTTCTTCCCTACTGAATTTTGGTCACTTTGGTCCCCTGCCGCGTTTCCTCCACCGCGTAGCCCAGCTTGGCGATTTCTTCCCGGAGCGCGTCGGCCCGGGCGAAATCCTTGGCTTTCCGGGCGGCCTTGCGTTCGTCCACCAGCGCCTGCACCTCCGCGGGGAGCGTTTCTTCCTCAGAAGCCTCCGCCGCCCGGCGCGCCTTTTCCGCTTCCTCCAAAAGCCCCAGGGAAAGCACCCGGTCAAACTCGCCCAGCAGCGCCAGCTTGGTGCGGTCGGTTGTATCCGCCTTGAGGACGTCGTAGAGGGCGGTAACGGCCAGCGCGGTGTTCAAATCGTTGTCCATGGCGTCCCGGAACGAACGCCGGAGCGTCTCCGCCGCCGCCTCGTCCATCTCCCCGCCGTTGGGGTCCAGGGCGGCAACGCGGGCGATGAGCTTCTGGTAAGCCGTCTGCGCGCCGTCCATCCCCTCCCAGGAAAAGACCAGCGACCGCCGGTAATGGGACTGGAGGCAGAACAGCCGGTAAGCCAGGGGGGAATACCCCTTCTGCTCCAGCAGGGAAACAGTGAGGAACTCCCCGGAGGATTTGCTCATCTTGCCGCTGTTGGTGTTCAGGTGGTGGACATGGAACCAGTGGGAGCACCACGGATGTCCCAGCGCGGCCTCGCTCTGGGCGATTTCGTTGGTGTGGTGGGGGAAGGCGTTGTCGATGCCGCCGCAGTGCAGGTCCAGATATTCCCCCAGATATTTCATGCTGATGGCCGAGCACTCAATGTGCCAGCCGGGATACCCCAATCCCCAGGGGGAATCCCACTTCAGCTCCTGGTCGTCGAATTTGGATTTGGTGAACCAGAGGACGAAATCCGCCTTGTTCCGCTTATTCCGGTCCTCCTCCACCCCTTCGCGGACGCCGACCTCCAGGTCCTCCGCGTCGTGGTCGTTGAAAACGTAGTATTTTTCCAGCCTGGAGGTGTCAAAGTAGACGTTGCCCCCCGCCTGATAGGCATAGCCCTTCTCCAGGAGCTTCTCAATAAGGGCGATGAAGTCCGGGATGCAGCCGGTAGCCGGCTGGATCATCTCCGGCTTTTTGATGTGCAGCTTTTCGCAGTCGTCAAAAAAGGCGTCGGTGTAGAACCGGGCGATTTCCATGACGGTTTTGTGCTCCCGCTTGGCGCCTTTGAGCATTTTGTCGTCGCCGGTGTCGGCGTCGCTGGTCAGATGCCCCACGTCGGTGATGTTCATGACCCGCTTGACCTTCAGGCCGGTGTAAGCGAGGTATTTTTCCAGCACATCCTCCATGATGTAGCTGCGCAGGTTGCCGATATGGGCGTAATGATAAACGGTCGGGCCGCAGGTGTACATGGTCGCTTCCCCGGGCGTGTGGGTAACAAATTCCTCCCGCTCCCGGCTAAGGGTATTATAAAGCTTCATCGGTACTGGTTCCTCCTGACTGCCGGGCGCGCAGGGCGTCCAGCTCTTTTTGCTGCTGTTCAATCTTCCGTTCCGCCCGCTCCAGGCGCACCGCCAGCCGGCAGAACTCCTGGGAAACCGGGTCCGGGATGTGAACCTGGTCCATGGGCTTGCAGGTCCGCTGCCCGTTGCGGCGGACGACATGGGCCGGGACGCCCACCGCCGTGGAATCCGGCGGGATAGGCTCCAAAACGACGGCCCCGGCGGCAATTTTCGCATTGTCCCCCACCGTGAAGGGGCCGAGAATCTTCGCGCCGCTGCCCACCAGGACATTCTTTCCCAGGGTGGGATGGCGCTTGCCGTGGTCCTTGCCGGTGCCCCCCAGGGTTACGCCCTGGTAGAGGGTGCAGCCGTCCCCCACCTCGGCGGTCTCGCCGATGACGATGCCGCTGCCGTGGTCGATAAAGACGCCTTCCCCGATTTTTGCGCCGGGGTGAATCTCAATCCCGGTGAGAAAGCGCGCCAGCTGGGATAAAAACCTTGCTAAAAAGAAAAAATGATGCCGGTACAGAAAATATGCCGGGCGGTGGAGCATAATGGCGTGAAGGCCGGAATATAAAAGCAGGATTTCCAGGGAATTCCTGGCCGCCGGGTCCCGTTCCTTCACCGCCTGAATGTCCGCCCGCAGTCGTTTGAGCATAGCCTCACCCAATTTCCAAAATTATTTGCTGGAAGCAAACTGCGCCCGGTTTACCCAAAGATATTCCGCCCCGGAAACCACCGTAATGGCGGCGGAAATCCACACTAGGACATTGCTCACCATCTCCACCGGGAATCCGGCGCTCAGCAGGCCGAAATCCATCAGCGCGAGACAGGCCAGCACCGCCACGATGGACACCATGGTCACGGCGGTTTTGAGCTTTCCCAGCTTCCCGGCGGCAATCACGGTGCCGTTGCCGGCCGCCACCATCCGCAGGGAGGAAACCAGGAATTCCCGGGCCATCATAATGACCACCGCCACCGACGAGGCGCAGCCCAGCTCGATAAAGGCGATGAGGGCTGAAAAGGTCAGCACCTTATCGGCGACCGGATCCAGGAACTTCCCGAAATCGGTAATCAGGTTGCGGCTGCGGGCAATGTGCCCGTCCAGCGCGTCGGTAATCGAAGCCGCCGCAAATACAATCAGCGCCCACAGCCCGTGGAACGGGATGCTTTCCACCAGCAGAAACAGCAGGAAAAACGGCACCATCACCATCCGCAGGATGGTCAGTTTATTCGGGGTGTTCATCCGTCACAACTCCAATCAAATCCAAATCCATAGGTTCTTCGATCCTCACCTTTACAAACTGCCCCACGGCCAGCTTATTTTCCGCGGTGAAAAAGATCTTCCCGTCGATGTCCGGCGCGTCCGCCTCGCTGCGCCCGAAGAAGCATTCTCCCCAGCGGTCGTAGCCTTCCACCACGCAGAGCAGCTCCTTCCCCACAGCCTCCTCGTTCTTTTCGGCCATGATCTGCATCTGCATTTCATTGATAATCCGGGCGCGCTCCGCCTTGGTCCCGTCGTCCAGCTGGCCCTCCATGGACCCAGCCGGCGTCCCCTCCTCCTGGGAGTAGGCAAAGCAGCCCAGCCGGTCAAACCGGACGGTTTTCACAAATTCGCAGAGCTCCTCGAACTGCTCCTCCGTCTCCCCGGGGAACCCGGCGATGAGGGTGGTGCGCAGCGTAATTCCCGGGATTTTCTCCCGGATGTGCTCCACAAGGGCCTCCAGCTCCGCGCGGCTGCCGGGGCGGCGCATGGCCCGCAGGATATCCCGGCTGCAGTGCTGGATGGGGAGGTCCAGATATTTCACAACTTTCGGCTCGGAAGCGATGACGTCCAAAAGCTCCTCGGTGATCTTTTCCGGGTAGGCGTACAGCACGCGGATCCACCGGAACCCGTCGATTTTCGCCAGATTCCGGAGTAATTCCGCCAATTTATACTCGCCGTAAAGGTCCTTGCCGTATTTGGTGGGGTCCTGAGCCACCACAACCAGCTCCCTGACGCCCCTGGCGGCCAGGCCCTCGGCCTCCGCCAGCAGGTTTTCCATGGGCCGGCTGCGGAAGGGGCCGCGGATGTTGGGGATGGCGCAGTAGGAACAGCGGTTGTCGCAGCCCTCGGCGATTTTCAGGTAAGCGTAAAACGGCAGGGTGGACAAAATCCGCCCGCCCTCCAGGGGCAGCTCGCATTTTTCCCCGAAACGGCAGCACTTCCCGTCGTGCATCACCTTCTCCACAACAGAGACGATGTCCTTGTTGGCGCCGATGCCCACCACGGCGTCCACTTCCGGCATTTCCTCCCGGATTTCCTCCCGGTACCGCTCGGCCAGACAGCCGGTGAGGATGATTTTTTTGATCCGGCCCTCCTTTTTGAGGGCGATATATTCCATGGTTTCCTCGATGGCCTCCTGCTTGGCGCTTTCGATGAAGCCGCAGGTGTTGATAATGACCGCGTCGGCCAGAGCGGGGTCCTCGGACAGCTCATAGCCCGCTTCCCGCAGGGTGTAGAGCAGCATCTCGGCGTCCACCTGGTTTTTCGGGCATCCCAGAGATACCATTCCAATTTTCGTCGGCATATTGATTTCCTCTCTTATTCGTCGTCCTGCCGGAGTTCCTCGATGACCGCATCCACAGCCCCGGCGGCGTCATAATAGCCATGTCCCAGCCGCATCAGGGCGGCGATAACCTTTTCCCGGCCCTTTTCGTCGGTTTCCAGTTTCCGGGCGTATTTCCGGCGGCAGAGCGCCAAAAGTTCCCCTTCCTCCGGCTCCACCTCGTCCACGGCTTCGGCGGCCAGCGCGGCGTCGATGCCGCGTTTCCGCAGTTCCAGAACCGCCCGGCGGGGGCCCTGGTGCTTCTGCAAAACATAGTGGCGGGCCAGCTTCCGGGCGTATTCCTCATCATTGAGAAGGCCCAATTCCTGAAGCCTTTCCACCACCTTCCGGGCGGTTTCGGGGCTGACGTTCCGGGCGAGCTTCTGCTCCAGCTCCCAGCTGCTGTAGTCCTTCCGGTCCAGCAGATAGAGGGCGCGCTCCCGGGCGCGGCGGTATTCGGCGGCATCCAGCGCTTTCCGGAGGAGCTCCTCCGTCACAGCGGCGCCCTTCTTCAGGCGGAAGCGGACGATAATTTCCGCGTCCAGGATATTCCAGTACTCCCCGTCCACTTCCACCTTCCAGCGGGAAGAGCCCTCCATTTTCTCAAGCCCTGTGACAATCATTCGTCAAAATCGTCCAGGTCGGCTTCCACATCCAGGTCGATGTCGGTCAGGTCGTCGGCGGCGGAAGGCGCTTCCGGGTCCTCGGCTCCGGAATACTCCGGCTCCGGGGCGTGCTCCGGCGGGGTGATGATTTCGTCGCCCAGCTTGACGGTAGTGCCCTTCCGCAGCTCCAGCGTGCTCTGCTTGGCGCCCTTGGCGGGAGCCATGACAAAGTTGTCGATGTTGTCGCGGATAATTTTTTCGATTTCCGCGCAGACTTCGGGGTGCTCCTTGAGGAAGGCGCGGGCCTTTTCCTTGCCCTGGCCGATGCGTTCGCCCTTGTAGCTGTACCAGGAGCCGGACTTCTGGATAAGCCCCAGCACCGAGCCGATGTCGATAATCTCGCCCTCGTAGGAGGTCCCCTCGCCGTACATTAGGTCGAAGGTGCATTCTTTAAAGGGCGGGGCCACCTTGTTTTTGACCACCTTGCACTTGGTGACGTTGCCGATAAATTCGCTGCCGTCCTTGATGGATTCTCCCTTGCGGACGTCGATGCGGACGGTGGCGAAATATTTGAGCGCCCGGCCGCCGGTGGTGGTTTCCGGGTTGCCGAAGGTGACGCCGATTTTCTCGCGGATCTGGTTGATGAAAATGGCCACGCAGTTGCTGCGGCCGATGATGGCGGTGAGCTTGCGCATGGCCTGGCTCATCAGTCTGGCCAGCTGGCCCACATGGGCGTCGCCCATTTCGCCCTCAATCTCCGCCTTGGTGACCATAGCGGCAACCGAGTCGAACACCACGATGTCCAGCGCGCCGGAGCGGACCAGCGCCTCGGCGATTTCCAGCGCCTGCTCGCCGGTGTCCGGCTGGGAAACCAGGAGGCTGTCGATGTCCACCCCCAGCGCCTTGGCGTAGCCGGGGTCCAGCGCGTGCTCCACGTCGATAAAGGCGGCCTCGCCGCCCATTTTCTGCGCCTGGGCCACCATCTGCAGGGCCACCGTCGTCTTACCGGAGGACTCCGGCCCGTAAATCTCCACGATGCGCCCCTTGGGCACGCCGCCGACGCCCAGCGCCAGGTCCAGCCCCAGCGAGCCGGTGGGGATGACGTCCACGTCCAGGTGGCGGTTTTCGCCCAGCTTCATAATCGAACCTTCGCCAAAGGTCTTTTCAATCTGTTCGATGGCGTTTTGCAGCGCCTTTTTCTTCTCCTCCGGGGAATCCAGCGATTTTACCGACGGGACTACCTTGGTCTTGGCCATAAATACATACCTCCGTTATTCCAACTCCCCGCCGGGGCGGGAAAATTTGTTCTCTGCTGATACTACTCTTATTATACCATGAAGGTCCGGTGTTTGGCAAATGTTCTGAAGGCCGGATTCCTTTAAGATTTTGCAAACTTTCTTCTCCTGGCCCATGCCGATCTCATAGGCGAGCATCCCTCCCGGCCGGAGACGCCCCGCGTACCGGGCGGTGAGGCCGCGGTAAAAATCGAGCCCGTCCTCCCCGCCGTCCAGGGCCATGGCGGGCTCTTTCGTCACCTCCGGCTGCAGATCCGCCATTTCCTCCGCCGTCAGATAGGGCGGATTTGAAATAATCAGATCGAAATCTACCGGGAGTATTGGAATATCCGCCAGCGCATCGCCCAGCACGCCCCGGACCTGATCGCCGTAGGCGCGGTTGTTCCGGCAGAAATAATCCCAGGCGGCGGGGGACTTCTCCACCGCCCAGACCTGGGCTTCCGGACATTCCAGGGCCACGGTGACCGAAAGGCAGCCGCTTCCGGCGCAGAGCTCCAGCACCCGGGGCGCGCTTTTCCCCCGCAGGAAGGAAATCGCCCGCTCCGCCAGCGTCTCGGTATCCGCCCGGGGGATGAGCACCCCTTCCCCCACCGCGAAGGTGCGGCCGTAAAAATCCCACTCCCCCAGCAGGTACTGGAGGGGTTCCCGCTCCATCCGCCGCCGGACCAGGGCGCCGAGCCCGTCAAGCTGTTCCCTTGACACCTCCCGTTCCCGGCCCAGCAGGATGTCCTGGCGGGAAACGCCCAGCGCGGCCTGCAAAAGCTCCCGCGCCTCCAGTTCCGCCTCGGGGAACTGCCCCAAAAGCGTATTTTTTACATCGTTATATACATTCCGTAAAGAAACGGAGCTTTTCACCAAATGTCCTCCCCCTCGTTTTCCGGGATAACCGGCTTCATGGAAGCGATTGCCGCTTCAATCATGGAGTCGTCCGGCTCCCGGGTGGTGAGGTGCTGAATTTTTAAGCCGGGGAAGGAGATGATGCGGGTAAAGAGGTTGTCATAGCGCCCGGCCAGCTTGATGAGCTCGTAGGCAATGCCCACCACAACAGGCAGCAGGCAGAGCTTCAGCACCGTGCGGACCAGCGCGTTGCTCCAGGTCACCACCGAAAAAATGAGAATCCCCAGAATCAGCACAATGACGATAAAGCTGGTGCCGCAGCGGGGGTGGAAGCGCGGATATTTGCGAATGTTTTCGGGGGTCAGCTCCTCGCCCGCCTCATAGCAGGCGATGGTCTTGTGCTCGGCGCCGTGATACTGAAACAGCCGCCGCATGTCCGGCATCAGGCCCACCAGCGCCATATACGCCAGAAATACGCCGATTTTTATGAACCCCTCAATGAGGGACATGGCCCAGCGGGGCAGCACGCCCTCCCCCAGCCCCACCAGCCAGGCGGGCAGGAACATGAAAAGCCCCACGGCAATGACGACCCCCAGGATGGAACCGACCAGCATCACCGCCTTCATCAGGTTGTCGCCCAGCTTTTCCTCCAGCCATTTTTCCAGCCGGGAGGGCTCTTCCTCTTCCAGCCCCTCGGTGGAGATTTCCGCCGACTTCATCAGGCAGCGGTATCCCACCACCAAAGAGGAGACCATATTGACCACCCCGCGCACCAGGGGAATCCTGTTCCAGGCGCGGGCGGGCTTGTTGTCCCAAATCCGGGTCTCCAGCTCCCCATCCGGCTTGCGGACAGCCATGGCGGTCTTGCGGGGGCCGCGCATCATCACCCCCTCGATCAGGGCCTGGCCGCCGATGGAGGTCTTAAAGTGTTTGCTCATGATCTTCTTTCCTTTCTAAAATGGCCGACTGCTCCGGCGCGTCCTCCGGGCCGCTGACGGGCAGGGTGATGAGGACGGTGGTCCCCACCCCCAGGGTGCTGTCGATCTCAATGCTCCCCTT
The DNA here is from genome assembly GCA_018713245.1 of Candidatus Merdivicinus intestinavium. Lineage (GTDB taxonomy): Bacteria > Bacillota > Clostridia > Oscillospirales > Ruminococcaceae > Merdivicinus > Merdivicinus intestinavium. The sequence continues at coordinate 14,863 of DVFM01000063.1, read as the reverse complement.
GTGCATCTGGATAATCTCGTCGGCGACAGCCAGGCCGATGCCGGAGCCGCGCCGGGTCTGGTTGGCCTTGAAGAACTTGGTCTTGATTTTGGGGAGGTCCTCCGGCGCGATGCCGCAGCCGGTGTCCGCCACGCTGATGACAATGCTGTCCTCCCGGGCGAACGCCACAATTTTCACCGTCCCGCCGGGGTCGGAATACTTCACGGCGTTGTCGATGACATTGATGAACACCTGCCGCAACCGGTTTTTATCCCCGTAGATAATGGGGAGCATCTCCGGCTCGTCGTAGAGGATCTGGATGCCTTCCCGCTTCGCCTTTTCGGTGTACATGAGGACGGCTTCCCCCAGCTCGGCCAGCAGGTCCAGCTTCTGAAACACCAGGCTGAAGCGGCCGTTCTGGATGCGGGAAAAGTCCAGCAGCTCCTCCACCATGCCGGAAAGCCGCTCGGTTTCGGCGGAAATAACCCGCATGCCTTTCTTTAAGGTGGCGGCGTCGTAGTTGTCGGTGTCCAGCAGCGTCTCCGCCCAGCCGCGGATGGCGGTCAGGGGGGTCCTGAGCTCATGGGACACCGAGGAAATGAACTCGTTTTTCATCTTTTCGGTGTTTTCCAGCTCGTCGGCCATGGAGTTGATGATGGTACACAGCGCGCCGATTTCGTCGTCGGAAGGGCTGCTGATGCGGCTTTTAAAGTCGCCGGCGGCAATCTGCCGCGCCGCGTAGCCGATTTCCTGAACCGGCCGCACGATGCTCTTGATGAAAAACAATCCGGACACCAGCACCAGCGCCAGCACCGCCAGCGCCACCAGGCTGATGGTCACCACGATGCTCAGAACAGCACTGTCCACCCGCTCCAGGGAAACCACAAAGCGCATGGCGGAAAACTCCGAGTTGACCGGCGTCACCAGCCGCGTCACCGCCATCACTTTTTCACTGGTCCCCTCCAGAATCCCCACATAATAGCCCTCGCCCCGCTCGGAGTTGAGGGCCTGGGTATAATCGGGAAGGCTGCTGCTTTTGTAGGAAAAGCCGCTGGAGGTAATGGACACGTTTCCGTTTAAGTCGATGGCCATCAGCTCGATCATGTTTTTGTCGGGGAAGGACTCCACGTAGCTGCGGATCTCGGTGTAGAAGTTCGCCGTTACGGTGTTTTCCGAATAACGGATCATCATGCCGTCCACGGTGCTGGCCTGGTTGTTGAGCACTTCCTTGACGGCGGAATAGTAATAGTTGCGGATGGTGATGCCGCTGACGGCCACCACCGCCACCAGAATCACCAGAATCACGCCGAAGCTGTTCAAAAACCACCGCTGGGTGATGCTTTTCAGTGCCACAGGCCGGCCCCCTTCCCATCAAAGCGCCCGGTCAATCCGGTTCGCCCCATTTGTAGCCGTAGCCCCACACCGTCTGGATGTACACCGGCATGGAAGGCTCATCCTCCACCTTGATGCGGAGGCGGCGGATATTGACGTCCACGATTTTTACGTCGCTGTAGTAATTTTCCCCCCAGATTTCGGTGAGAATCTTGTTGCGGTCCAGGGCGGAACCCTTGTTCTTGAGGAGCAGCTCGATAATCTGATACTCCACCTGGGTCAGGTCGATGTTTTTGCCGTTTTTGGTGAGGGTCCGGCTTTTGAGGTTCAGGACAAAGGGGCCGCTGCGGATTTCCGCGCTCTCCTTGGGCTTGCCCGCCACCATGCTGACCCGCCGGTAGACGGCGTCCACCCGGGCCACCACCTCGGAGGGGCTGAAGGGCTTGGTCACATAGTCGTCGGCGCCCATCATGAGCCCCCCGACCCGGTCGATTTCCTGGGAGCGCGCCGTCAGGAAGATGATCCCCAGCGTTTCGGAGCGCTCCCGCAGCTTTTTGCAGAGGGTAAAGCCGTTCATCCCCGGCATGGTGACGTCCAGCAGCGCGACGTCAAAATCCCCGTTCTGCTCGTCGTACACCCGGAGCGCCTCCTCCCCGCAGTTCACATCCACGACGGTGTAGCCGGAGCGCTGCAGGTTAATGACGACAAACTCCCGGATGGTATCCTCGTCTTCACAAACTAGAATTCGTTTCATGCAATCCGCGGTCCTTTCTTAATAATATCGGGAAAAATTCTTTTTTACTTCCTCCATGGTCATGCGGAGGGCGGGGTCCGCCCCGGCCGGGATGCGCGCCAGGTACACGATCTGGCCGCCGCCGGAGCTGCTGATGACCTCATACCCGCTGTAATTGGCGGAGGATTCCCAGTCGCTCCGCTTCACCATCTGGATATAAAGCAGCTCGCTTTTTACCGGGTTGTCGCCCTCCTGATACTCGTAAAACAGGGTTTCGTTGCTCTGGGCGGATTTCCGCACGCTCACCCGGCCTTCCCATTCCGCCGGGAAATCCAGCATATACCCCTGGGAGGCGTTGACATAGGAGGATTTGACCTTCTGGTACTCCCCGTCCAGGAAATTGTACCAGGTAGTCAGGAAAAACGCCCCCGCCTGGTCCGCCTCGTAGCCGGGCATGGCGGTCAGGCCCGGCACCTCGATGACCGAGTCGTTGTTGAGGTCCACACTCTCCGCCCCCAGCGGCCGGTCCACGGGGTAGGATTTTACGCTCAGGGCGTCGTAGGTCAGGTTCATCAGATAACCGCCGGAATCCTCCGCGTAGGCGAGAATTTCGGTGGTCATAGCGGTGCTGCCCCGGTAAGCGTCCAGATAAACCGCCCGCTGGCCGTTTTTCAGATAGCCGCTGAGGATGCTCGAATACTGGGTAATGGTGGGGTCGGTAATCGCCCGGCCCTTTTCCAGAAAATGGCCGTCCTCATAAACCAGCAGCTTTGCGAAGGCGGAAACCTCCTCCGTCCCGCTGCTGACCAGGACCACGTCGTCCCGGTCGTCGCCGTCCATGTCGCAGATAATCTTGGCCTGATAGCTCTCGGAATACATTTCATCCATGGTCCGGCCGCTAAAGCTGTAAATTTTTAGCAGGCTCGCATTGTCGCTGGAATAGGTGAGCCCCACTGCCAGCAGAACGCTGCCTCCCTCCCGCATCACGGAGGCGTCCTCCACCTGGGACCCTTCCAGGGAAATGTCGTGGACCGACCTCCACTCGCCGTCCAGCTTATCCAGCACGGCCATGTGGATGGAGGAGGTGACGTTGACCGACGTGGACTGATAGAACGCCACCGCTTCGTCGGTGGCTTCCTCGTCCAGGTTGATGACCAGGAAGGCGGAGCGGTTTTCGCCCCGCTGGGGATACAGCAGCTTAATGTCGTTTCCCGTCTCCCGCACCAGCGCCGAATAAATCTCGCTTTGTTCCTCGCTGAGGCGCGGCGCCGCCAGAAGGCTCTCCACTCCGGACTGGGGGAACGCGCAGCCGCCCAGCAAAAGCAGCGCAGCCGCCGCGGCTGCCAGCCCTTTCCGCAGCCCCTTCAAATTCCCGCCCCCGCTCACCGGCGCATATCCAGCGGCGTGTATTCCTGCTTATGCACCACGGATTTATACGCGGGGCGCATAATGCGGGAACAGGTGGTGTATTCCTCAATGCGGTGGGCGCACCAGCCGCTCATCCGCGCCACGGCGAACAGCGGGGTGTAAAGCTCCATGGGGATGCCCAGCATCCGGTAGACAAAGCCGGAATAGAGGTCCACATTGGCGCAGATGGACTTTTTGTCCCCCTTGCGCCTGGCGATTTCGTCCGGGGCAAGGCGCTCGATGGATTTGAGCAGTTCAAATTCGTCCAGCATCCCCTTTTCCGCCGCCAGCTTTCCGGCGTTGTCCCGGAGAATCTGCGCCCGCGGGTCGGAAAGGGTGTAGACGGCGTGGCCCATGCCGTAGATAAGGCCGGTCCCGTCGCCCTTTTTCCGGTCCAGAATCTCGCCTAGGAAGGCGGAAACCTCCTCGTCGTCCTTCCAGTCCCGAACGCCCTGCTTAATGGTGTCAAACATTCTCGCCACATTGATGTTGGCCCCGCCGTGGCGGAAGCCCTTGAGGGAGCCGATGGCGGCCGCGTAGGAAGAATAGGCGTCGGTGCCGGAGGAGGTCATAGCGCGGCAGACGAAGGTGGAGTTGTTGCCGCCGCCGTGCTCGGCGTGGAGCATAAGGCAGGTGTCCAGCAGCAGCGTCTCCTCCTCGGTGTATTCCCGGTTGATGCGCAAAGTGGAAAGGATGCTCTGGGCAAGGCTTTCGTCCGGGCGAACCGGGTGGAAGTAGGTGGACTGGTTGTCGTAATGGCCGATTTTCGCCTGGTAGGCGTTGACCATGATGGTGGGCATCCGGGCGATGATATAGATGGCCTTTCGGAGCTCGCCCTCCAGGGACGCCTCCTCGGCGAACTCATCATAGGAGTAAAGGGCCAGCACGCTGCGGGCCAGCTTGTTCATAATATCCTTGGAAGGGGCCTTGAGGATCATGTCCTGGACGAATTCCTGGGGCAGGGACCGGGCCTGGGACAGCACCATCCGGAAAAACTCCAGCTGCTCCGCCGTGGGCAGGGAGCCGAACAGCAGAAGGTAGGAAACCTCCTCGTAGCCGTATCGGCGCTCCCGGTTGCAGGCGCCGATAAGGTCGCGGATGTTGTAGCCGCGGTAGGTGAGCTCGCCCTCCACCGGCTGCTTCTCGCCTTCATTCATAATGTAGCCGTGGACGTTGCAGATCTGAGTCAGGCCGGCCATGACGCCGGTGCCGTCGCTGTTGCGGAGTCCCCGCTTGACGTTGTAGCGTTCGTTGAGGTCCGGGTCAATGTAGTTATGTTTTTTGAATTCTTCGCATAATGTACTGATAGTTTCCTTTTTTACAAATCCTCTCGGCATTGTGTATCCCACCTCATTCAGATAATTGGCCCGTCAGGCCGCGTCGTCCGCAAATCCCTATAGGTAAGTTTATTGTATAACAGGACCGGAGTAAAGTCAAGGCTTAAAGTGCCGGAACCGCTGTTTCTGTGCAAAACACGAAGGAGGAATTTGATGAAAAGCCGCACCCTCGCCCGCTGCGCCGCCTTTCTGGGGGCCATGGCCCTGCTCCCCGCCGCACCGCTGGCGGCGGCGGTCCGCGCGCCCGCCGACATGCCCCCGCTTTTCGGGGGAAACTACGCATTCCGCTTTGCGGAGGAGGAAGCCGTCCCGGAGGCCATTCCCTCCGCCCCTTCCGCGGAATCCCCGCCGGAGGAGTCCGCCCCGGCTTCCCGACCGGCCGAATCCGCCCCGGAAAGCCTGCCGCCCAAGGAGAGCGCGCCGGAATCCTCCGCCCTCCCGGAAAGCGGGGCCTCCCTCAGCCTGCCCGCCGCCTACAAGGTGCTGGACGCCGGGTCCGGGGAGGTGATGTCGCTTTCGCCCTTCGCGTATATCTGCGGGGTGACGGCGGCGGAAATCCCCATGAGCTTCCACCCGGAGGCCGTCAAAGCCCAGGCCGTCGCCGCCCACAGCTACGCCCTCCGCCAGATGGGACTCCAGCTCCAAAACCCCGACCCGGACCTGAAGGGGGCCTTCCTGTCCACCGACCCCGCCCATTTCCAGTCCTACCTCTCGGAGGAGGAGCGCCGGGAGCTGTGGGGGGAAGCCTTTGAGGAAAACGAAGCGGCCCTGGAATCGGCGGTGGAGGAAGTCCTCGGCTGCATTCTGGTCTACGAAGGGGAACCGGCCGCCGCGGCTTTCCACTCCATTTCCTCCGGCCGGACCGAATCGGCCCGGGACGTCTGGGGCCAGGAAATCCCCTACCTTTCCGGCGCCGACAGCCCCGAGGACGCGGAAAATCCGGCCGGACAGGCGGATACATCCTTTTCCGCCCAGGAAGCGGCCGCCATCCTCAGCGCCCATCTGGAATCCCTCTCCCTGCCGGAGGACCCGGCAAAATGGATCCAGCCGGAGGAGCGGACCGCGGGCGGCATGGTCACCGCCGCAAAGGTCGGGGACAGCACGGTTTCGGGGGAGGACATCCGCTCCTGGTTCGGACTTCCCTCCGCCAATTTCACCGTGGAATGCAGCGGGGAAACGCTCACCTTCCGCACCCGGGGCCGCGGGCACGGCGTCGGGATGAGCCAGTATGGCGCGGATGCCATGGCCGAGGCCGGCAGCGGCTGGGAGGAAATTCTCGCCCGTTATTACCCCGGCACGGAAATCGCCCGGGTGGAATAAACCGCGCATATTCCCGGATGCCGCCGCATACAGTGTGGTACGGGAGGGGGAGGCCGGAAGGCGCGCTGCCCTCCTCATTCTGAGGAAGGGACGGTCACGACCATGTTTATTAAATCCATCCGACTCAAAAACCTGATGCTGGTGGCCGGGGCGGCGCTGCTGGGGCTTGCGCTGGGGCTCGGCATCCTCCTGCTGGGGACGAAAGCCGCCGCGGACCCGGAAACGCCGGACCCTTCCGCCGGGCTCCCGGAAACGCCGGCAGAATCGGAAGCGCAGGACGCCATGGGAACCGGCAAACCGGAGGACGGCGAAAAAATCGTCTACCTCACCTTTGACGACGGGCCCTCCGCCGTCACCGCCGACATCCTGGACGTTCTCAAGGAGAAGGAAGCCCCCGCCACCTTCTTCGTCATCGGCGCCACCACCGAACGGGGGAAATCGCTTTATCACCGCATTGTCGATGAGGGCCACGCTTTGGGCATCCACTCCTATTCCCACCGGTATCAGGAAATTTACCAAAGCGCCGACGCCTATCTTCAGGATTTCGACCGGCTGGCAGACCATCTGGACAGCATTGTGGGCGTCCGCCCCACCATCTTCCGCTTCCCCGGCGGCAGCTTAAACAACCTGGCCGACCCGGTGGTGCTGGAGGAAATCAAGGAAAAAATGTCCGAACGGGGCTGCGTCTGGTTTGACTGGAACGCCCTGGCCAAAGATGACAAGGCCTCCGCCGCCCCCGCTCAGGAAATGTTCGACAACGTCGTCGCCTCCGCCGGGGATAAGGAAAAAATCCTCATCCTTCTCCACGACGACGCGCTGCGCACCACCGCCGCGGAATGCGTGGGCATGCTCATCGACCATTACCGGGAGCTGGGCTACCGCTTCGAGGCCCTGACGCCGGATACCGAGCCGGTCCACCTGGTGCAGTAGCGGCGCTCCGAATTTGCAGCAAAATCTCCCGCCGCCAGTTGACAAACCGGATAAAAAAAGGTATCATAATGCTGTATAGCCTTCGGGAAGGGCTCCCGGAGGCTGTGCGGCATTTTTTGCCGCACAAGGGCTTTTATCTGCAACAGAATTGGGAGGTTATTATTTTGGACGACGGACGATCATGGTGTATCATTCTTTCTGTGCTCTTTTTCGCGCTGGGCTTCTTTTTCTCTGCGGCGGAAACCGCTGTCCCCGGCGCCAACGAGGCGAAGCTCCGGGAGCAGGAGGAGGCCGGGGATGAAAAGGCCCGCAGGCTTTCCCGCGTGCGGAGCCTTCCCCGCATTGCCGGCCGGCTGCATGCCGCCGGGGCCGCCTGCGCCGCATGCAGCATCCTGTTTGGGACCACCGCCCTCTTTCCCCCGCTTTACCGCCTTTTCCTCTCGCTGCTGGGAGAAGGCAGCCGGACCGCAGCCACAGTGCTCGCCATGGTGCTGGCAGGCTGGGCTGTCACGGTTGTGATACTGTCGGCGGCGGTGATGTTCCCCCGCGCCGTAGGGGAGCGCTTTGCCGACCGGCTGAGCCGCAGCCTTGCTTCGCTGCTGCCTGGGGCGCTCTGGATTGTCTGCCCCATCACCGCTCCCGCCGCGGCCATCTCCTGGCTGCTGTCCCGCCCCATGGGGAACCGGAAGCAGGAGCCGTCCGAGGCGGTGACCGAAGAGGAAATCCGGATGCTGGTGGACACCGGCAGCGAAATGGGCTTCATCGAAGAGAGCCAGAAAGAAATGATTAACAACATCTTCGAGTTTGACGACACCACCGCCGGCGACGTTATGACCCACCGCACCGAGGTAATGGCGGTGGAAAAGGACGCGCAGATTCAGGAGGTTATTGACCTCGCCATCAACGAGGGCTTTTCCCGCCTGCCGGTCTACGAAGGGGATATGGACAATATCCTGGGCTTCATTTACGTCAAGGACCTGCTCTGCCTTGTGGGCCGCCCTTCGGAACAGGTGGACCTTTCAAAATTCATCCGCCCTGTGATCTATGTGCCGGAGCATTTAAAATGCCGCAGCGTGTTCGCGGAGTTTAAAAAGAGCAAAACCGCCATGGCCGTAGTGGTGGACGAGCACGGCGGAACCGAGGGCATCCTCACCATGGAGGATATCCTGGAATCCATCGTCGGCGACATTGAGGACGAGTACGACGAGGAGGAAAAGAGCATCCAGCAGGTGGACGTCGACACCTTCCTGGTGGAAGGCACCACCGACCTGGAGGACCTGGGCGAAACGCTGGACATTTCCTTTGAAGAGGACGAGGACTACGACACGCTGGGCGGCTTCCTCACCCACATGCTGGGGCGCATCCCCAAGGAAGGCGAAAACCCCTCCGTCGTTTACGAGGGCTACCGCTTCACCGTGCTGCATGTGGAGGAACGCCGGGTAGCCAGGGTGCGGATTCAGCGGATCCCCCGCCCGTCTTCCTCCTCCGCGGAGCCTGCTGCCGGGGACGAGAAGCGGGAGAACGGCCGGGATTCGCAGGCGAAGGACTGAACGGGCGGATCCCCCAAAACGGGACGGGAATGAATTTTCCCGCCCCGTTTTTTCATTTTCTGTAACGAAATTCCTCCATCCGCCACAAATATAACAGAAGGGAGGGAAACCGGATGCCGCCGCTGATTGCCGCCATATACGAAGCCCATAAGCAGGAAGTTTTCCGCTACCTCCTGAGGCTGTGCGGGGACCCTTCCCTGGCTGAGGACCTGACCTCCGACACATTCCTGGCGGCCATTCTGGCCCTGCCCAGGTTTCGGGGGGAATCCGGCGTCCGGACCTGGCTTTTTTCCATCGCCCGGCACAAATGGTCCGAACACCTGCGGCGGGAGAAAAGGCGGCTTTCCCCGGAGGAGGCGGCGGCCCTTCTCCCGGAGGACGGCGGGCCGGAAGCGGCGCTTCTCAGCAAAGACCGGCTGGAAGCCGTCCTCCGGCTTCTCCAAAACGAGGAGCCCCGGGCCCGGGAAACGGTGCGGCTGCGGATGGAGGGCTGGTCCTACCGGGAAATCGGGGAAAAGCTGGGCATCTCGGAAAGCGCCGCCCGGGTTTTGGATTTCCGGGCCAAAAAACGGATGCGGGAAGCGCTGCGAAAGGAGGGACTGCTGGATGACGAATCAAATTCCCTGTGAAATCTGCCGGGACCTGATGCCCCTGGTGCGGGACGGCGTAGCCAGTCCGGAAAGCCGGGAGGCCGTGCTGGCCCACATCCGGGACTGCCCGGGCTGCCGGGCGGAATGGGAGGATGCTCCCCCGCCGCCGGTCCGCATGGACGAAAAAAGGGTGGCCTCCCGGCTGCGGCGGGGGCTTTTCCGGTGGGTGCTGGCGCTGGTTGGGCTGGGGACGCTGCTGGGCCTGAGCCTTTCCGAGGGAAACGGGATGTTTTACAACATCCTCCTGCTTCCCGCGCTGGGTGCGGCGGCCTGCTGGGCGATGCCGGGAAAAGCCTGGCTGCCCGCCCCGGCCATGGCGGTCCTCACCTGGCTGTGGCACCTGGTCAAATACTGGGCGGAAGGCGGAAGCCCGCCGGACATTTTCCTGCGCCCGCTTTACTGGGCGGCGATCTATGGGGGGCTGTGCGGCCTCGGCGTGCTCATTGCGCTGCTGCTGCGCTTTGCCTTCCGAAAGGAGGGTCACGATGAAAAAGGCGCTTAAAATCGCGGCCGGCGCGCTGGCGTTTCTTCTGATTGCCGGGCTGCTGGCGCTGGCCAACGCATTTGTGGGGAACCCGGTCTCCCGCGTCCTGGCGAAACGGGCGGCCGGGACCTATCTGCTGGAGACCTACCCCGGCATGGGGCTGGAACTGGAGGGGGTGTCCTACAGCTTCAAAACTGGCGGCTATCTGGCGCAGGCTTCCCTCCCCGGCAGCCTGGACACCCATTTTACGCTGGATATCTCCATGACGGGCCGGGTGCTGTACGACCGGTATGAATCCCATGTCGCCAGCGGATTCAACACCTGGCAGCGGCTGGATGCCGCATACCGGGAAAAGGCGGACGGCGTTCTGGACGCGCTGCCTTACGCCTGCCTCTACGCCTACGGAACGCTGGAACAGCGCGCCGACCGGGAGGCGGAGGCTTTCGGCCCCGTTTACGGCCTTCCCGCCCTGGAACCGGAAGGGGAATACGATCCCCTGGAGCTGGGAAAAACGGCGGGGCATCTGGTGCTGTCCCTGGAGGAGGAACCGTCCGCCGGGCGGGCGGCGGAGCTTCTGCGGGAGCTGCTGGCGGCTTTTTCGGAAGCGGGGATTCCCTTTTACGCCGTGGATCTGACCCTGACGGAGGGGGAATCCGGCTTTTCGGTGCGGAATTTCCTCCGGCAGGACATAGAGGGCGCGGGGCTCGCGGAACGCCTCGCCGCGTCGGCCGCCGCGCTGGAGGAGTTTTACCGGGCGGCGGACAAGGAAAACGAAATCCGGCCTTGAACAGAGCGGCAAAAATCCCCGGCTTTGCAGCCGGGGATTTCCAATAGGGCAATCCGGATTATTTATACTGACGGTCGTAGGCGGTCTGGTAGACTTCGATAAGCTTCGGCATGCCGATGGAGTCCAGGCTCTCCACATAGGACTGCCAGGCAGCATCATCGTTGATGTCCAAAACGCCGGTGATAAACTGGACCTTGCTTTCACTGATGTAGGTTTCCAGCTCGACCTCGATGGTCTGGACGCTGGTGTTTTCTTCCACCAGGAAGTTCAGAGCGGGGACCTTGGTCCATTCGTCAGTCTTGTAAGGCTCATACAGATCGTGGGTTGCCTGATACAGAACCATCTCACTGGCTTCCGGCGCAAAGAGCTCCGGTTCATCGCCTTCCTGGTAAACGCCGGACGCAAAGCGGAAAGCGGAGGAAGCATAGCCGACGACATCCTGCCAGCACTCATTCTGCGGCTCCTGGGTATAAACATGGTATGCCATTATGGTTGCCGGCTCACCGTTGGCGGCAATCCAGCTTTCGGATTCGTCCACATACTCCCATCCGGTTCCTTCCGGACCGTTGTTCATAGTAAAGCCGCCTTCATCGGTCAGCAGGTAATCAACCAGGCGGGCAGCCGCTTCCGGATATTGACATTCTGTCGTGATGGAGTAATAGCCGTAGGGTTCCGTGGGGATGTGGGTCGCCATTTGTGTGCCGTCCGGCCCTTCCAGCGGGGCAATAGGATAGTAGTGGCTGTACAGTTCCGGGGTGGAGGCGCTGTCAATGAAGTTAACGGAAGCGCCCTGCGAGAAGAAGAGCACTGGCTCACCTTCTTCTACCAGAATAGACTTCATCTGGTCGGCGGTGGTGGTGTAAGTTGCTTCGTAAAGCAGACCTTCGTTGTACATCTGATTGAGGAATTTCAGGGCTTCGCGGTATTCATCCGTGCTGTAAGCCGTTTCAACCGTATCGCCATGCATCCGCAGGCCATAGACATTATCCGGATAGAAAGTGTACGCATTGAGGATAAACATCATCGGGTCGCTGTTCCAGCCTCCGTTGGCCGTCGCAGCTGCACCGGCCAGCGGGACGCTGTCGGGATACATCTCTTTGAACTGCTTGCAGACGTTGTAGAACTCCTCAATGGTGGTGGGAGCTTCTACGCCCATTTCCTCCAGATGCGCCGTATTGGCCCACATTTTGATAGCGTAGTTGCAGTGGTAGCAGTCGTTGAAAGCGGGGAACTGATAAATTTTCCCGTCGGTCTGGGTCATAGCCCCGCGCATGGTGGGGACTTCTTCAAAAATTTCCTGGAGCCGCGGCATCTTGGTGTCGATGAGTTCGGTCAGGTCGATCAGCTGGCCCTCTTCCACGCCGTAGCGGGAGTCGTCCAGCTGCACGCCCAGGAACATGTCCGGCAGGTCCTGGCTTGCAAAGGCAAGGTTTACCTTTTCCTCCAGAGCGTCTGAAGGAGCAGTTTCAAAGTTCAGGTCAATGCCCGTGTTTTCTTCCAGAAATACGGTGACATCATTGGTATTGTAATCAACGGTGTTTGCCCTTTGCTCTGTAAATACGGTCAGGGTAATGGGCTCGTTGACAATGGGGAAATAGGTACCTGCTTCGGTATAAAGGTCGGATGTATCGACAGAAACGGTGCTTTCTTCGTTATTGCCGCCGCATCCGGTCATTGCCATTGCTGCCAGCATCGACGCGGCAAGAATTGTTGACCATACTTTTCTCGAGTGCTTCATTATTGTTTCCTCCTTAAATATTCAACAGGGATTAACCCTTAATGGAACCAATCATTACGCCTTTGACGAAATATTTCTGTACAAAGGGATAGATACACATAACCGGCACGCTGGCAACTACGATTACAGCGTATTTCAGCAGATCGGCAAGGCCCTGCTTCTGGACCAGGGCGTCCACGTTCTGCACCTTAGTCATATCGACATCGCCCAGAATCAGGATGCTTCTCAGTACGACCTGCAGCGGGAACAGCTCCGAATCGCTCAGATAAATCATGGCGTTAAAATAAGCGTTCCAGTTGCCGACGCCGTAATACAGCGCCAGAACCGCGATAATGGGAGCGGACAGTGGAATTACAATCCGGATAAAGAACTGGAACTCGCTGCACCCGTCCAGCTCGGCCGCTTCAAACAGCGCATCCGGGATGGTGGACGACAGGTAGGTGCGGGCAATGATGACGTTCCATACCGACATGGCGGTGGGGATAATCATAACCCAGCGGGTATCGAGCAGCCCCAGATTGTTAATCAGCATGTAAGTCGGCACCAGGCCGCCGCCAAAGTACATGGTGAATACAAAAATGCCGGTAATCAGCCCGCGCCCGTAAAATTCCTTCCGGGAAAGCGGGTACGCACAGAGCATTGTCATTACAAGATTGACTGCGGTGCCCCCAAAAGTGTAAATGAAAGAATTCAGGAATCCGGTCATAATCTGATAGTTGCCGAATACGGCTTCATACCCCTGAAGGGTAATGTCCACCGGGTAAAGCCACACTTCCCCGCTGCGGATGGCTGCCGAGCTGCTGAACGAGGCGCTGACCACGTAAATCAGCGGATACAGGACCACCACCAGGCAAAAAGTCAGGATAATATAAACGATGACCATAAAAATCCGGTCGCCCAGAGATTCCCGGATGTGCTTCGGTCTGCGTTTGGCTGCTGCGCTCATCTCAATTCCTCCTTACCACAGGCTGGTGTCGCTGAGTTTCTTTGCGATAAAGTTGGTCGACGTCAGCAGAATAATACTGATGAGGGAGTTGAAAAGCCCCACCGCCGTGGAAAAGCCGTAGTCCGCGTTGACCAGACCGACCTTATAAACGAATGTGGAGATCACCTCCGATTTGGAGGTGTTCAGGCTGTTCTGCATCAGATAGACCTTTTCATAGCCGACGCCCATAACGGACCCGACGTTGAAAATCAGCAGGATGATGATCTGCGGCGCAATCGCCGGAAGATCGACATGCCAAATCCGTTTTAAGCGGCTGGCGCCGTCGATGATGGCGGCTTCCTGAAGCTCCTTGCTGACGCCTGACAAAGCCGCAATGTAGATAATGGAGTTATAGCCGGCGCTCTGCCAGACGCCCGACCACACATAAATGTGGCGGAACATGTCCGCTTCTCCCATAAAGTTGATCGCCTCGCCGCCCAGGGCGGTGATAAAATGGTTGACAATGCCGTTGCGGAGGTCCATGACCTGAAACATCATGCCGACCAGGACGACCGTGGAAATAAAGTACGGCGCATAAGTCACCATCTGCACGGTCTTTTTAAAGAACCGGTTTCCCACTTCATTGAGCGCCACCGCCAGAATGATGGGGATGGGGAAGCCGGCTACCAGCTGGTAAACGCCGATGACCAGCGTATTCCAAATGGTCCGGACGCTGGAGGGAGAAGAGAAGAACTGCACGAAGTTCTGCAGGCCCACCCAGGTGCTGCCCCAAATGCCTTTTGACGGGCTGAAGCGCTGGAAAGCCATCAGAACGCCGTACATCGGCACATAGTTGAAAATAATGATGTAAATGAGCGGAAGTGCGATGATTAAGTAAAACTGCCAGTGACTTAAAAACTTTTTCAAGCGTTTGCTTTTCTGTCTGCTGCCTATGCTTTTGGCTGCTGCATTCATTCCTGCATCCTCTCCTTTGCTGCATCTGCGTCTTTGAGCTGTGCCTTTATCAATTGATGCGTACGGCATGTACGCATTCCGCTTGCTATTCCTCCTCCTTTATGCCGATAGACAAAATACACATTTTGTCCTCTTCTAAGAGGAAAATGGGTATGCAAACAGTTCCTTTTTTAAAAATGACCGGCACAAACAAGAAAAAACGGCAGGGGAAACAGGCCTTTCAGAACCTGCAGGAGGGAAAGGCTTATTTGCCCCTGTATTTATGTATTAAAAAATCCTTGACAATTTAAAAAAACAGTGCTAGAATGATAACATCATATTATGATATCTTAAAAATTTGATTTTATTTATAGACAAAATGTGTATTCTGTCTATAAGGTCATGCGCATCCGTTCGAGCAGCCGCATGTGTTCCGTCCCGGAAGAGATGAGATAAATGCGGGTGGTTTCGATGCTGGAATGGCCCAGCACGTCGGACAGCTTGACCACATCCCGGCAGGTCTGGTAAAAGGTCCGGGCGAACAGATGCCGCAGATTGTGGGGGAAAACCTTCCCCGGCTCCACGCCCGCTTTCCGGCAGAGGGCCTTCATTTCCGCCCAAATCTGTTTTCGGGAGATGCTTTTCCCGCTTCTGGTGAGAAAGATTTCACCGGAGGCGGTTTTGTGTTTTCTGGCGTAGCCGAGCAGCTTGCGGCAGAGTTTCCCCGGCAGCAGGAT
>DVFM01000062.1 GCA_018713245.1 Candidatus Merdivicinus intestinavium | reverse complement strand
CACCGCCAGGCTGCCCACCGTCTGGTCCAGCAGCATTTTGTCCAGCTGGGTGTAGAGGATGTTGACGTTGGAGATAACCAGCATGCTGATTAACGGCGCGATGTGGGGCTTGATCTCGATATCCCGGAAGGAAATGGGGATCTGCTTTTTGATATAGAAAAAGCTGGCCAGGTTGTTCAGCAGGTCGGTAAAGACAATAATCAGGGCATAGCGGATGACGTCGTCCGGCTCGTGAATCAGGCCGAAGATCATGACCATGTAAATCAGCCGCACCACAATGGTTTTGATGGTGATGAAGCGGTAGTTTTCCATGGCCTCGTTGAGCCACTCCACAAGGAAAATATTGGCGAACAGCTTGAGCCCCAGAATCAGGAAGAGCGCCCGCCGCATGGAGATCATGGAGAAAAAGACGATGCAGCTGTAAATAATCAGCACCACGCTGTTGGTCACCAGATTGAGCCCGAAAAGGCTGGAAAACAGCTTCTTGGCCTTTTCCTTGTTATCCCGGACCCGGGCCCCTTCCCGGATGCCGTAGGAGGTGACGCCGAAAACGCCGAAGATCAGGGCGAAATCCAGCCAGGTGCTGGCGCTCTGGAATTCCGCGTAAAGCTGCTGGTCCAGGGTTTCGACCACATAAGCCCCCACCAGAACCGGCACAATGATCCGGAAAAACTTCAGCACGAAATTGTAAAAAGAATTGGCCGCAATGGATTTAGCCATGGTTTTCCCCCTTTGAAATGTCCATTCCCGGATGGTATTCCCGGTCGGGGGAGAAATAGTAGGGGTGATGGTTGGAAACCCGCTTTTCCTCCGGCGGCAGGGTCATATAATCCCCGTAGCAGACCCGCAGGGTAGCGTCGCTCTGCTCCGAAACCGGCAGCATTTCCCCCTCAAAGGGCACCCGTTTTCCTTTCCCCAGCCACTCCCGCTTAAAGTCGTAGCGGTGGCTGAAGGTAAAGGAATTGATGTCGCTGCACATGGAATCGTCCTTTTTGAGCTTCGGGAACACTTTTCCGAACCACCACCGGTAGATCCCGCCGCCGCGGAACACCCGGTTTGTGATCCCGTACAGAACGTTCCGCACGCCCCCGGGAAGATACTCCCGGACGGCGTTGTAGTCAAACATGGCGATGAGCTCCCCAATCCGGCGGAGGAACCCGTTTTTGACATAATCGTCCAGGGGGAACAGGTCCACCCAGATGCCGTGGTGCATCTGGACGTCCTTGAATTTCGGCTCCACCAAAGCGGTGCCGTCCTTCCGGATTTTGGTGATTTTCAGGCGGTAGCCCGGGTCGGTTTCCGAATCCTGATAAAAATATCCGGCGGGCTTTTCCTTCATCCACGCTTTTTTAAAGGCTTCAAAGTCCTTCCGGTAAAGGACGATGTCCACGTCGTCATCCCAGGGGATATACCCCCCGTGCCGGACGGCCCCCAGCTCCGTGCCGTAAAACAGATAATACGGAATGTTGTATTTGCCGCAGATTTTGTCGATTTGCAGCAGAATATCCAGCCCCTGCATCTGGAGGGCGCGGGTCAAATCCTCCTGCATCCGGGTCACCGGCCTTTCCTGCCGCCGAACACCCGGCCCGTCAGGCGGGCGAGGACGGTTCTGCGGCCTTTTTCAAAGGAAGGCTCGCCGGCGGTCTCCTTTTCGATAAAGTAGACCGTGTAGCTGACAAAGCTCCAGAAGAGGATGGAGCTGTAGGAAATGCCGTAAATCAGGCCGGTTTCGCTCATGCTGCGCACCAGCATCGTGAGGATAAAGGCCGCCATCACCGTCACCAGCGGGGAAACCTGCCGGCGCTTGCAGGCATAGATAAAGTACCTTACCAGCAGCACCAGAAAGCCCACGGCCACAATGCCGATGACCAGCAGCGCCGGCAGGCCGGAGGATGCCGCAATCTGAATAATCATGTTGTGCAGCCCGCCGGTGATGCCCGGCAGATAGGCCTCATATTCGGTGAGCTTCGCGTTCTGAAGGCTCTCGATGGTGTCCTCCAGCTCCCGGATCTGGGCCCGGCTGCCCTGCCATTTCACCTGGCGGAGCTGGCGCTCGGCGTCCGCTATGCGCTGCTCAATCTGCGCAAGCTGCGCCTGCTTATAGTTTTCCTGGGCCTGTTCGTAGGAGGTGGGCCACTCGGCGTACTGCTCGGCGTAATACTCAATATTTTCCGACGTCACGCCCAGCAGCGGGTAGTTGGCGACAATGCCCACGCCCGCCTTCCACAGGTAAAACCGCCCGCCCAGGGAAGAACCGTAGCTGTCCCGCTCCAGATCGGTGGGCACTGCCTCAAAATCCGGGTCCTCGCTCTCGGTGGGCATATCGCTGCCGGGCAGGCTCGCCAGCAGCTCGCTGAAATAGGTGGTGGGGATGATGGCGTAGGGAAGGACGTCCTTGGCCACGCTGTCCAGCCCCACAAAGGCGAACACCGCCGCCAGCGCCACCGCCGCCGTCCGCTTGACCACCTGTTTGACCGAAAGGGTCTTGACCCTTTCCGGGATGCGGAACAGCAGCGACAGGAAGGTGGCCGCCAGGATAAAGAAGATGGCGCACATCCAGGAGGTGCGGGAGTTGGAGATAAAGAACAGGATGGACTGCACCACGGCGTTGACCACATAAAAGCGTTTCCATCCCTTGGACAGGGACTTCCCGGCCATAATAAGGCAGATTGCCATCAGCATCATATTAAAGATGGCAATGTCTCCGCCGGTGTTGGGGTTGGAGAAAAAGCCCCACATCCGCCCGCTGTAAAAGCCCAGCCAGCTGCTGTCGTCCGCGCCGTAGTCAAAACGGTAGTGGACGTTGAGCACAAAGGCCGCAAGGCTGATGAGGTTTCCGAGGAAGGTGAGGATCATAAACGTATGGCTCAGGTTCCAGATTTCCTTTTTCACCGCGTCCCGCTCTTTGGAAAGGTCGTAGGAGTAGAAAAGCAGGAGGTTGGTGGCTATATACAGGAGCATCGCCACATTGCGGGCAAAGTTCTGCTCCCGCTGAACCAGCGTCGTAACCCCGTACAGGATCAGAAACAGATAAAGCCATCCCCGCCACCGGTTGACCAGCAGCAGGCGCTGGGTGAACAGGTCCTTGATGAGAATCACGGCGGACCAGGCCAGGGTAAATTTCACAAGCGGCCCCACATACGGCGAAAGCAGATGGCTGCTCCGCAGCGTGACCATAATCAGCAGCACAATCCGGAAAGCCTGATGCGAAAACAGAATTTCCAGCCATTGCCGCAGCGCACTTTTTGTTTTTTCCATTCTCAATCCTCCTGATTCTCAGGCTTTTGGCCGGCGTAAATTGCTTCCATCCGGCGTTTCAGGGAAGCGGCGTCATATCCGGCCGACGCCAGAAGCGCCCCCTGCCCGCTGCGGGAAGCGGGGTCCTGCCGGCTTTCCAGGATGCGCTCTGCAAGCTCCCGCCTGTCCGCGTCAAGCGCGAACAGCTCCACCATGCCGCCCACCTGCGCTTCCCGGGGCAGCACATCCGACGCAAAGCAGCGAAGCCCGGAGCAGACCGCCTCGATCACCACAAATCCAAGCCCCTCGTAAAGCGACGGGAGCAGGAAGCAGTCGAAGGCGCAGAGGTAATCCTCCGGGTTGGAAACCTGGCCCGCGAAAATCACATCCTCCGCGATCCCCAGCCGGACGGCCAGCTCCTCCATTTCCCCCCGCAGGGGCCCGTCCCCCACCGAAACGAGGGCGCTGGAAGGCTCCAGCTTTTTGATTTCCGCAAAGGTTTCCAGCAGAAACCGCGGATTTTTTTCCGGGGCCAGCCGCCCCACGTGTCCCAGCACGAATTTCCCCTCCAGCCCCAGGGATTTCCGCATCCGCTCCCGGGTTTCGGGGGAATAAGCGAAACGGCCGAGGTCGATGGCGTTTTTCACCACCGAAAAATCAGCCCCGTCATAGAGGAATTCCCCCGCCAGCCCGGAACAGGCCAGCCGCAGGTCGCTGTACCGGCGGATCTTGGGGGCGTTCAGGCGGTGGAGCAGGGCGCTCAGCTTCCCGCCGCTCAGCCCGGAGCAGTGGGAATGGGCAATGACCAGAGGGATGCCGGCCCGTTTGGCCGCCGCCAGCGGCTCGATGTTGCTGGCCGACGCCAGATGAATGTGGCAGACGTCAAAGCGGCCCTCCCGCATAATCCGGTCCAGGTCCCGCCGGTGCCGCAGCGGATGGCGGTTCCGGGAGGCGATGCAGGCGATATGCCCGCCGCGGTCCAGAATCTCCCGTTCAAAGTAGGGGTGCGGCGCCCGGGAGAGAAAGGTGACGTCGAATTTTTCCGGGTCCAGCAGCTTGAAAAGATTGACGGCGAAGAGGGACATTCCGCCCTTTTCGGTGCCGATCACCCCGGTGAGAATCCTGATTTTACCCATTGCTCTTCTCCTGGAGCTCCAGGTCCCGCTTGATTTTTGTGGTGGAAATTTCCGGCGTGCGGGGGAGGTAGAGCACCTCGCAGTAGTCCTTCAGGAAGTCGAATTTCCCCTTCCAGTCGTCCCCCATGACGAAAACGTCCACTTTAAATTCCTGCACATCGGAAATTTTCTGCTCCCAGCAGGTTTCCGGGATGACCAGGTCCACATACCGGATGGCCTCCAGCAGCTTCCGGCGCTCCTCGTAGGAAAAATAGCACTCCTTGCCCTTGCCGCGGTTAAACTCGTCGGTGGACAGGGCCACAATCAGGTAGTCTCCCTGCTCCTTGGCCCGTTTGAGGAGGTTGATATGGCCGTAATGCAGCAGGTCGAAAGTCCCGTAGGTGATTACTTTACGCATCTTCATCCGTCCTTTCTCTGGAAAGTCCCAGCATTTTCAGCAGCCTTTCCGCGTTCCGGCCGTCCCGGTATTCGTTGACCAGGCCGTTCACCCGCTCCCGTTCTTCCCCGAAGCCGTCGTCCCCGGCGGCTGCCTTTTCGGCAAAGGCGAGGAAATCCTCATAGTTTCGGAGCTTCATCCCCGGCATCAGCGAAAGGGGATCATCCACCACAAACCCCCTGCTGCCGCCGTAGGCGTCCAGGTCGTCGCAGGTAAAGCCGATGGGGCGGTCCAGCAGCAGATAATCGAAATAGATGGAGGAATAGTCGGTCACCAGCGCGTCCGCCCAGGCCACCAGCTCGTAAAGCTGAAGCCGCTGCGCCTCGATGTCGCGGTTGGTGAGCAGGCGGATGTGGGGGAAGGAAAACTCCGCGATGTCGCTCAGCTTCTGCATGGGGTGGAGCTTGACCGCCATCTGCATCCCGTGTTCCCCAAGCCAGGCGTCGAAAGCCGCCATCTGCTCCAGGTCCTCGAAAATCGGCAGCCCCGTCCGGGTGGCGCAGTCCCCGTCCCGGATGTAGTCGTTAAAGGAGGTGCGGAAAGTGGGCATCCACAAAAGCAGCTTTTCGCCGCTCTGTAAGGACAGCTTCTCCGGGACGCCGGGCGTCCGGCGGAACAGCAGGTCGTTCCTGGCGTGGCCGCACAGGAGCACCCGGCTCTCCGCCACCCCGAAGCACCGGGCCATGATGGGCACAAACATGGGCGAAGCCGCCAGCACATAGGTAAAGTAGTCATAGTCGTAATGCGCCACGTTGGGCGCCAGCTTGCAGATCCGCTTCAGCGGCGTCCCGTGCCAGAGGTTCACCACCGTCTGGGATTTCGCGGGCTTGATGGGGTAGGTCCCGTTGCAGTAAAAGACAGCCCCCGCCCGGAAATAGGAAAACACCCCCCGCTTCAGGGAAAGGAACGCCGTCCCCTCCCGCTTCAGGTATTCATAGCTTTCGTGGTTTTTGACGGCGCAGAGGATGCGGTAATCCTTATGGTATCCGTGCTCCGTCAGATAAACATACAGCGCGCGGCTGTTGTCGGTGAGGCCGTCGTTCCCCACAAAGAGGATGGTGTCCTTCCGCTTGGGGATCATGCGGTTGAGCAGGGTCAGCGCCTTTCCGGCCAGCTGGCGCAGAGATTTCACCAGGTCTTTTGCTTTCATTGCGGTCCTCCTGACTAGCTGCGGTGCTTGAGCTTCCGCAGGAGCCCGGGCAGAAGCCGCCCGGCAGTGTCCGCGGCCCATCCGAGCAGCGACGAAAGCCCCGTGGATTTCGTCCCCAGCACGGCGGAAATCAGCTTGAAATGGATGCCGCCCGCCAAATTCCCGCGGGCGTTTTTGAGGCTCTCGCTCTGGAGGATGTCCTGCAAAAACGCCCGCTTTTCTCCCCGCGTCAGGCGGCAGGAATCGTGGCGAAGGCTCATGATGCAGGCCACTACGCCCTTGAGGAAAATGCGGGCGTTGGCCGCTTGGACCTGGGGCGTCAGCCTGCCGCCCTCCCGGTACAGGTCCGCCAGCACCCGGTCGAAGCACTCCAGCGACTGGTAGCGGCTGGGGAGGAATTTGCCGTTGAGGCTCCCCTCCCGCACATAGTAGCGGAACAGGGGCTCCTCCAGCAGGGTGAATTTTTCCACAAACGGGAAATACGCCAGGTTGAAAAGCCTGTCCTCACAGCTCGCGTATTCCTCCGTGAAGGCCGTCTTTTCCCGCCGGATAATGTCCATGCGGTACATTTTGTTCCAGTTTACATACATCAGCTGCTTTTCCATCAGCCCCGGAAGCGCCTCCAGAAATTCCCCGTGGCTTTCGCACCGGACGGAGCCGGCCGAAAAGGGGGTGCTGGAGACCACCCGGCCGTTTTCCTCCCGCTCCTCGATAAAGCCGCAGGCGGCCAGGTCGGCTCCCTTGTCCATCTCGGCCGTCAGCCGCTCCAGCAGCTGCGGCTCCGGCAGGTCGTCGGCGTCGCAGAGGTAGAGGTACTGCCCTTCCGCCTTGCGGATGCCGAAATTCCGCGCCCGGGCGGGGCCCCCGTTGGGGACGGTGTAATTGCGCAGGCGGGGCTCCTTTTCCGCGTACCGCGCAAGGCGGAGGGCGGTGTCGTCGGTGGAGCCGTCGTCCACCACAATCAGTTCAAAATCCCCAAAGGTCTGGCCGCAGAGGCTGTCCAGCATCCGTATGAGCAGGTCGCCCCCGTTGTAGGCCGGGATTACGATCGATACTTTTTTTTCCAATGTTGTCAGGCCTTTCCATGGTTATTCAGGCAAACGGGAAAAATACCGCCGGGCTTTCCCCGGCGGGCATACTTTTTTCTATTATAGCAAAAATCGGCCGCGGTATCAAGGAAAAAGCACAACAAAACAGAATTTTCCGAAAAATTTAAAAGCTTTCTCATAATCCGACCGGTTTTGCGGCAAAAATCAGGTATTCTGGAGCAAAGGACAAACCAAAAAGGAGGAAGCATATGCCTGTTACCTTTGACAACCGGGACGGCGTCCTGACGGCCGCCATCTCCGGGGACCTGGACCACCACACCGCCGCCTCCGTGCGGGAAGCCGTCGACCGGATGGCGGAAAGCTCCCTGCCCCGGGAGCTGGTGCTGGACTTTGGGGGAGTCGGTTTCATGGATTCCAGCGGCATCGGCCTGATTATGGGGCGCTACAAGCTCATGCAGTCCATGGGCGGCTCCGTCCGGGTGGAGCACGCCTCCCCTCAGCTCAAGAAAATCATGAACCTGGCGGGGCTGTCTCTGCTGCCCATCGCCATCCGATGAAAAAGGAGGAAGCCATGAAAAAACCGCTCAACGAAATGACCCTCGTGTTCTGGAGCCGCTCCGCCAACGAGGGGTTTTCCCGGGCCGCCGCCGCGGCCTTTTTTTCCCAGCTGGACCCCACCGTGGAGGAGCTGGCCGACATTAAAACCGCCGTCAGCGAAGCGGTTACCAACTGCATCGTCCACGCCTACCGGGACACCCTGGGCAAAATCAAGCTGACCGCCCGCATCTATGAAGGCGGCGGCGTGTACATACAGATCAAGGACAGCGGCTGCGGCATCGCCGACGTCAAAAAAGCCATGGAGCCGCTTTTCACCACCTGCGAGACCGGCGAGCGGGCGGGGCTGGGCTTTGCCGTCATGCAGTCGTTTATGGACAAGGTGTCGGTCCGCTCCGCGCCGGGGAAGGGCACCACCGTTACCCTCCGCAGGACCCTCAGCTCCAGAGGCGCCGATGAACCGCAGCCCCGCTGAACGGGACGCCTTCGTAGCGGCGAACCTGGGGCTCGTCCACTCCCTGGCTCACCGGATGTCCGGCCGCGGCATGGAATATGAGGAGCTGTATTCCGCCGGCTGCCTGGGGCTGGTCAAGGCGGTGGAGGGGTTCGACGAAAGCCGGGGGCTCAAGTTCTCCACCTACGCCGTCCCCGTAATCCTGGGGGAGATGAAGCGGCTGTTCCGGGACGGCGGGACGGTAAAGGTCAGCCGCTCGCTCAAGGAATTTTCCCTGAAGGTCGCAAGGGAGCGGGACCGGCTGGGAACGGAGCTGGGCCGGGAGCCCGCACTTTCCGAGCTGGCGGCCGCCCTGGGGGAAAGCCTGGAGAAGGTGGCCGAAGCGGTGAATGTAAGCCTCCCCGCCCTCTCCCTCACCCAGCCGGAGGAGGACGGCAGCGGCCAGCTGGACGTGGAGGTGGAAGCGCCGGAAGAAGCGCTGGTGGGGAAGCTCGCCCTGCGGGAGCTGCTCTCCCGGCTGGAGGACCGGGACCGGGAGCTCATCCGGCTGCGCTATTTTCAGGGACAGACCCAGTCCCAGACCGCCGCCCGGCTGGGCATGACCCAGGTCCAGGTCTCCCGCCGGGAGAAAAAAATCCTTGCAAAGCTGCGGGAGGACCTGCTTTCAGGCTGACCGGGCCGGGCCCGGAGCAAAACGCGCCCGAACCTTTTTCTTCATCCTGCCGAAGTTTCCCGCGCCGAAGCGGGATTCGATTTCGCAGCGCAGACCAGGCTGGGCCGGGCCCGGAGCGCGTTTCGCTCCGGGCCTTTTCTTCGTCCCGCCGGCGCTTCCCGCGCGGATATCTGCGGCCGTTCCGCATCAGAAACCCCGGCCAACCCCCTCCGTCATAAAAATATCCTGTTTTTCAAATATTTCCTGTTTCTTATTTTCCGATCATCCGCTATAATATAAAGGAAAAAAGAAAGATAAATTTTATGG
>DVFM01000007.1 GCA_018713245.1 Candidatus Merdivicinus intestinavium | reverse complement strand
GCGTCAGCAAATAACACCTCTGTGTGCAATTTGTCAGACCATTCTCTCTTTTTCGACAGGCGGCGTGTCTCTCCCGGATGGGAGAGGCACGCCGTGTTTTTAGAAAGGCGGGGCCCCTTTTTGCGGGGAATTAAAACCCTGCGCTGCCGCTGGCGACGGCCGTCACGGCCTGAAACAGTACCAGGTCGTGGGAATTGACCGCGTCCTGTCCCACCCGGGCGGTCTGGGTGGCGCTGCGCACGGTGACCAGAAGCTCGCCCTTGGCGCCGCGGCGGCGGGCTTCCTCCTCCGCCTCGGTTCGGGCCAGCTCGCCCGCTTTGGAGAAGGCGGCCTCCCGGTCCGGCTCAAAGACCCGCCGGCGGGGGGTGCAGATGTAGCAGCCGTCCTCCTCGGCAGGGCCCGCCTCCAGAATTTCCGCCGTCACCGAAGCGGAAACCCGTCCGGTGACGGCCCCCAGGGCGTTGGCCACCGCCGCATTTTCCGGGATGATGCAGTGGGTCCCCAGCGCTTTCGCCACATCGGGCAGGAACAGGTGGGTGGAAGCGCCGATCCCCACCAGCGCCATTTGGGTGCGGGGGAGAAGGTGGAGCATCGGGTCGGGGCAGTCCCGGTTTTTCCAGCTTTCCTCTAAAATCCGCTCCAGGCCGTCCCCCAGGCCGTTTTTCCGGAAGGCGGGGGAGAGGTTCTCCAGCAGGGCCCGCAGTACATGGAGGTAAAGCTCCTTTTTGACCCGTTCGTAAACCCGTTCGCAGAGCGTCTCCGCCGTGATTTCCAGCCGGTTTGCCAGAAAGGCCGCCGCCAGCCGGGAGGCCTCCGCGTCAAATCGGGTGAAATCCCCCCGGATGTGCATGGCGTCGGTGGGGGTGAAGCCGCAGCGGAGGAGGATGCCCTCCGATTCCAGCCGGCGAGTGTCCAGCGTGTAGAGGTCCGCTCCGACGGCTTCGGCCAGGCGGTCGATGCGGAGCGCGCCGTCCCGCAGGACTTCGCAGATCCGGCGTTCCCGTTCGGAATAATGCGGGTCGCCGGAAATGTCCCGCACAAGGCAGAGGTGTTCATGCAGCGGGTGGGTGGATTCCGGCATCCGCTCCGCCAGCTCCCGCAGCCCCTCCCGCACCTGGGGCCAGCGGGACGCCGCCGCGCAGAGAGGAAGCACCCGCTGGGGGCCTATGAGCAGGCCGTCGTCCGTGTCGCCGGGTTTAGACAGCCGCACCCAGCTGTCGCCGCCCAGGCCGACGGTGTGAATGTAAACCGAATCCACAAAGGTGTCCCATTTGCCGATGGAAACGCCCCCTTCGCCGCGGATGGGCGCGCCGTCCCGGACCAGGGCGATGTCGGTGGTGGTGCCGCCCATGTCCACAATGGCGCAGTTTTCCGCGCCGGACAGGGTCACGCCGCCCAGCACGCTGGCCGCCGGCCCGCAGAGGATGGTTTCCACCGGGCGCTCCAGGGAAAATTCCTCCGACATGAGGGTGCCGTCGCTGCGGACGATGACCACGGGGGCGGAGATGCCCCGGGCTTCCAGGTTTTTATGGATGGCCGCCAGAAAGTCGGTGATGACCGGGATCAGCCGGGCGTTTAAAAGGGTGCTGGCGCCCCGCTTGATGTAGTTGAGGCTCCAGAAAAGCTCGTGGCCGCAGACGGTGAACAGGCCGAAGCGTTCCATTAAAAGCTGCTTTGCCTTCTGCTCCAGAGTGGGGTTCCGGATTCCCTGAAACGCCACCACCGCCAGGGAGTCCGCCCCCTCCAGGAAGGGCGGGATGTCCCGCAGAAAGGCGTCCCAGTCCGGCTCCCGGGAGACGCTGCCGTCAAACTGGATCTCCGCGTCAACGAAAAAGATTTCGTTCGCGGAGGGGAGGCCGTATTTGGCCCCTGTTTCCGCCACGGCCTGTTCCTCCGCGCCGATAAAGATGAGCTTGGCCCGGCCGCCCTTGTCCTCCACGCAGGCGTTGGTGGCCAGGGTGGTGGAGAGGGAGAGGGACTCCACCTGCCGCAGAAGCTCTCCGGGGAGGGTGTCCATCACCGCGCCGATGCCCCGGGACAGGTCGTCCCGGGTGGTCTGCGCCTTGCCGGAGGCCACAACTCTGCGCGCCTCCGTGTCGTATAAAACGGCGTCCGTGTAGGTGCCGCCGGTATCAATTCCCAAAACCAAATGCATAAAAAGGCCTCCTTGTCCGTATCATTTTCATTATACCGGCAAGGAGGGAAAGCTGCTATCAAAAATTATGGATTTTTAAAAGGATATTTCGGAATTGCATCCCCGCACCGGCGGAGCACTGCCGCCGTGCGCAGCAGGACAAGGGGGACCAGCGGGCAGAGGAAGATGGTCCACGGCGCCGGTTCCGGGCTCAGCGCCCCCGCCAGAAGGGAGGAAAGACAGCACAGCCGCACGGCGGTCCGTCCCCGGCGGGAAGGGGTCAGCAGGCTCAGGCCGGCCTCCGCGTAAGCGCAGGCGCAGAGGCCGGCGCTGAAGCAGAGCGCGGTGAGGCATCCCGCCGCAAGGGAGAGCCCCGCGCCGCCGAACAGATAGCGGGCGGATTCCAGAAGGAGCTCCAGCGGCGAGGAAAACGCAGACGGGGAAAGCCCGGACAGTCCCACAATCAGGAATGTGGAAACGCCCGTCAGAAAGACCACGGCGGCCGACACCGCCGCCGGGAGGATCCCCTGTCCCGCCGGCCGGGAGTCCGCCGCCATTTCCGCCGCCCAGGCGGCAAGACCGGCCCCCGGCCCCGAGATGTAAAGCAGGCAGGCGCCGCCGGCTCCGGCGAGAAATGCCGGAAGGCTCAGGGCCTCCTCCAGCATCCCGGCCAGCACGGCGGGGAGCAGGCTGCCCTCCTTTGCTGCCGCCCAGACGCCCAGCCCGATATACAGGGCGCAAGCGGCCGGCGTCAGGGCGAAAACGGCCCTTCGGCAGCGGGACGCCCCGCCGAACAGGAAAAAGGCCGCCGCCAGCAGCAGAAATCCGGCCAGAAGCGGGCCGCTTCCGGCGGAATCGGGGAGGCACGCTGCCAGCGCATCCCGCAGCAGGCTTCCCTGGACGGCGCTCAGGCCGCACCCGTACCCTGCCGCCAGCAGGATCGCCGCCGTCCGTCCCGCCCACCGGCTGCGGAATATCCCGCAGATCCACCGGGCCGCCCCATCGGCGCCGCGGTGTTTCCGGAGCAGAGCCGCTTCAGCCAGGAACAGGCAGAAAAAGAGGAAGAAAAACCCCATGGTCCAGACCAGCGCGCCGTATCCCCCCGCAGCGGCCGCCGCCGCGATAATCAGCACGCCTCCGCCGCTGAAATGGGCCGCCGCGGACGCCGAGGCGGGACGGAGAAGCTGCCTGCCGGCGCACCGGAAGCTCCGCAGCCCCGCCGGCAGGAATTTCAGCTGCCGCGGCAGCGTCCGGACCGCACACCAAAGGCCGGCGCAGCTTAGAAGCAGCGGCAATATCCGGTTGTAGCAGAGCTCCGCCGCAAGGACTATCAGGTTGCCGATCCACATGGACATGGGAGTCCCCCCTCGATTTTGTTGAAAAGTTCAACAATTTGTTATCTTATATTATTATACAACAATCAGGATAATTTGTCAATCCGAAAGGGCAGCCAGGTCCTCCAGGGAAAGGGCGGGCTGGAGGGCGCGGTCGACGGCGTAGGCGATGGCTTTGGAGGCGCTGTGAATGATGGCGTCGATTTCCCGGGGGGTGACCATCATGGGAGGGCCGTCCTCCCGGGCGTAATCCGCCACGGTGGGGACCCCCACCGCCACCACCGGGACGCCCAGGGTGCGGCGGCTGAGCTCCTTGCGGCGGTTGGCCACGCCGGAGCCCGGCGCGATGCCGCTGTCGCAGACCTGAACAGTGGCCCCCAGCCGGGAAAGGCTCCCGGCGGCCAGCGCGTCCACCGCAATGACGGCGGCGGGACCGGTTTCCCGGACCAGGGCGGCCAGCACTTCGGCGCTTTCCATCCCGGTCTGCCCCAGAACGCCCGGCGCGATGGCGGCGGCGGGCCGAAGGGGCGGGAGGCCGGGCGGCATGGAGGAAGGGTCGATGTGGCGGGTCGCCAGGAGATACCGGACGGTTTCGGGGCCCAGGGCGTCGGGGGTGATGGAGGCGTTGCCCAGCCCCGCCGTGAGGACGGCCCCCTCCTTCGGAAGCAGCAGGGAGATGACCCGGGCCAGCGCCTCCACCAGGGCGGGAAATTCCGGCGCCGTTTGGGAAAAAACGGGGCAGTGGAGGGTGTAATAGCGCCCCGGCGGCTTTTGGAGCGCCCGGGCGGCGGACTCTTTACGAATCTCTACCAGCGTGCAGGGGATGCCGCAGAAGCGGAGTTCCCGCTTTTCCGCCCCTTCCGGAAGAGGCGCTGAGGAGGGCAGGGCTTCGACGGCCAGGTCGGTGCGGATGGACATGGGACCGGCTCCTTTCCTTTTTCGCGCAAAATTTCTTTTGGAAAACACTTGCATTTTCCATGGAAAAATGGTATGATATAAAAGCTGTCATATGCCCTCCCATGTGTCTCTGGGAAGGCCGTTGGCCAAACGCAGGGAAGCGTGACCCTCGGTTAGTTTGCCTATTGCGGACTAACTTTATGTGAAGGAGGTGCAAATAATGCCGAATATTCAATCAGCAAAGAAGCGCGTCAAGGTTTCTGCCACCAAGACCATGCAGAACCGTCTGCTGAAAGGTAACCTGAAAGCCGCTCTGAAGGCTGTCAATTCCGCCATCGCGGAGAACGCCGACAACAAAGCGGAGATTGCCAAGGCTGCTTACAAGACCATCGACCAGTCTGCCGCCAAGGGCATCATCCACAAGAACGCGGCTGCCCGGAAAAAATCTCAGATTGCATCCAAACTGAACGCAGCGAAGGCGTAATCCCCCCTCACCGGATATGCCTTTGGGAATAAAAGCGGTTGTCCCTCTAACCTCTGGGGACGGCCGCTTCTGTTTTTGGGGAGAAAACAGATTTCACAGAATCCGGCGCAAAAGTGGAGAATGTTTATACAGGTTCGGGCTTGTCAATTTCCGGCAGATATGATACAGTAAAGCCACTTACAGAAGAAGGGAGCAGCCGCTGATGCTGACTGTAAAATGGCTGAAAAATCCGCAGGATTTAAACGATGCGTTTTTTATCCGGGAAATGGTTTTTATAAAGGAGCAGGGCTTCCGCAACGAATTTGATGAAACCGACAACACCTGCGACCATCTGGTCCTCTATGAGGACGGGAAGGCGGCGGGCTGCGCCCGGATTTTCCCGGACGGAGGAAACTGCTGGCATGTGGGCCGGGTGGCGGTCCTGCCGGAATTCCGGGGAAAAGGGCTGGGGGCCCGGCTGATGGAGGAGGCGGAGGCCCGCGCCCGGGAACTTGGGGCGGAGAAAATCTGCCTCAGCGCCCAGGTGCAGGCCGGCGGCTTTTACCGCAGGCTGGGATACCGGGCGGATTCGGAGCCGTACCTGGACGAGCACTGCCCCCATGTGCGGATGGAAAAGACGCTGTAAAAAAAAATTGGACGAAAACCGCTCCGGGCAGTAGACAGCCGGGGCGGTTTGTGCTACAATGGAGAAAAGAGCAGAGTAGGGTTCTGTGCGTCAAGTGCCGTCTGGACGGGGAGTTGCCAGGCGGACGAAAAGCCGGCTTCCGGCTTGCGGTACAGGTCCCGCATCCCGCTGCTATATACCGGGGAGGACCTCCTGCGGGTATGTAGCTACGAGTGACATATCTGCAAAGGAGGTATTTTTATGCAGACAATTACAGAAAGCAATTCCCGGCAGACCTTCCGCACGCCGTTTTTCCCCGCTTACTGGCGGGAGGCCGCGGGGGAAGTGAAAAAACTCCGCGTCCTGGTGCTGGCCGCCCTGTTCGTGGGGCTGGACATTGTGGTGGGGATGTTTTTTATCCCCATGCCCTTCGGGGATAACCTGCGGATCTATTTCAACTATTTCACCAACTCCATGTGCTCCATGATCTGCGGCCCGGTGCTGGCCCTCATATTCGGCTTTGTCCGGGATATGCTGGGATTTATGGCCAACCCCAGCGGGGGATTCTTTTTCGGCTACACCCTGAGCGCCATGCTGAGCTCCTTCTGCTACGCGCTGTTTTTCTACAAGGCCCGCATTACCGTGACCCGCATTATCTGCTGCAAGCTGGTAATCAACGTGTGCATCAACATTCTGCTGGGGTCGCTGTGGAGCGCCATGCTGTATTCCAAGGGGTACTATTTTTACCTGGTGAGCAGTACGGTGAAGAACCTGATGCTGCTGCCGGTGGAAATCATTCTGCTGGTGCTGTTTTACCAGCTGGCGCTGCCTGTTCTGGTGAAGATGAAGCTCATTCCGGAGCAGCCGAAGGGCCGGATGCCGCTGATTTGACGAAAGAAGGTTTTGACATATGACGGAAATCCGCAAAAAGAGGGCGGTTGCCGCTGCATGGATTTTGGAAAGGGGATGATGCCAAAAAGAAAGGAAGAAAGTTATGATGAAAATACCGGACCCCAATGCGGTCTTTCCGAATGAATATCACACCTCCTGCTTTATCAAAAATGTGGTGAAGGCGCCCAACATCCAAATCGGCGATTACACCTATTACGACGACCCGGCCGACCCCGCCGGATTTGAGCAGAACAACGTCCTCTTCAACTGGCCGGAATTCGGCGACCGGCTGATTATCGGCAAGTTCTGCTCCATCGCCAGCGGAACCAAATTCATCATGGGCCCCGCCAACCACCGCATCAGCAGCGTCACCACCTATCCGTTCCATGTGTTCGGCGGAGCGTGGGAGGAGAACACCCCGCCCCATCTGTCCGAGCTGCCCTTTAAGGGGGACATTGTGGTGGGGAACGACGTCTGGATCGGGCGGGAAAGCGTCATCCTGCCCGGGGTGAAGATCGGGGACGGGGCCATTGTGGCCGCCTGCTCGGTGGTTTCCAGGGATGTGGAGCCCTATCAGGTGGTGGGAGGAAACCCCGCCCGGCCCATCAAGAAGCGGTTTGACGAGGAGCTTATCGCGCTGCTTCTGGAGCTGCGGTGGTGGGATTTCCCGCCGGACGAGCTTGCAGAGCTGCTCCCCACGCTGTGCAGCCCGGACCTGGAAGCGGTCCGCGCCCGGATCCGGCAGATCCTGGCAGAGAGGAAGTAACGGCTTTCGACAGCCCGCAGCCGCCCTAAAAAAGGGCGGCTTTTCTGATGCATTTTTGTCGGAGTCCCCATAGCGCGGGGAACGGTTTTGTGGTATGATGAAACCGGCACGAGTTTTTTCCGGAAAGGACGGGCTTTATGATTAAACTGATTGCCGCGGACATGGACGGCACCCTGTTAGATTCCCAAAAACGCCTCCCGGCGGGGCTGTTCCCGGCGCTTGCGGAAATGCGGCGGAGGGGGATCCGCTTCGCCATCGCCAGCGGGCGGCAGTACTATAACCTTGCGGCGCAGTTCCCGGGCTTTGAAAACGAGCTGCTTTTCCTCTGCGAAAACGGCACCATGATCTTTGACAAGGGCGCGCCCATCTTTCTGGAGCCCATGAAGCGGGAGGATTGGCAGCTTTTGACGGCAAAGCTGCGGGAAATCCCCGGGGCCTGCCCCATCCTCTGCTGCCCGGACACCGCCTACTGCGAGAATACCGGCGCGGAGTTCGAGGAAAACGGGAGGATGTATTACAAACGGCTGAAAACGGTGGACGACCTGCTGAAGGTGGAAGCAAACGTCTGCAAAATTGCCGTGTACGACCTTTTCGGCGCGGAGCAGAACAGCTACCCCGCCATGAAGCGGGCCGTGGGGGACCGGTTCCAGGTGACCCTTTCCGGGGAACGGTGGATCGACATCATGGGGGAATCCAACAAGGGGACGGGGCTGAAAGCGCTGGAAAAGCTCTGCGGCGTTTCCCCCGAGGAGACGATGGCTTTCGGCGATTACCTGAATGACACCGAGATGATGGGGGCCTGCTTTTACAGCTGCGCCATGGCCAACGCCCACCCGGAATTAAAAAAGCTGGCCCGGTTCTGGGTCCCCTCCAACGACGAGGACGGGGTGATGCGCGCCATCCGGCAGATGACCGGCCTGGGCGGCGGCCCCGCCGTGCTGGAAGTCCCCTGCGGAAGCCCGGAATACCGGGAAAATCTGGCCCTCCGGGACCGGGTCCTCCGAAAACCCCTGGGGCTTTCCCTCTTTGACGAGGATTTGTCCGCCGAGGGGGGATACCGCCATTTTTCCGCCGTGGAAAACGGGCGGGTGGTGGGGACCATGATGATGCTCCCCGACCCGGACGCGCCGGACGCCGTGCGGATGAAGCAGGTGGCGGTGGAGGAAGCCTTCCGCGGCCGGGACATCGGCCGGAAGCTCTGGGAGCTTTTCCGCGGGGCCGCCCGGCGGGAAGGAGCGAAGCGGGTCACGGTCCACGCCAGGAAAACAGCGGCGGGTTTTTACGAAAAGCTGGGCTTTTCGGCGGCAGGCGGGGAGTTTGCCGAAGTGGGAATCCCGCACATCCCCATGGAATACCGGCTGTGAGGGCGGGAAGGATTTGTGTTGCAAACCGTCCGGCAATCTGGTATAATGGGGTTCAATAGAACAATTTCGATGAGGAGCGATGAAATTGGCAAAGAAACAGGAAAAAATGGTTTCCGAAATTACCTCGATGGAGGAAGATTTCTCCAAGTGGTACACGGACATTGTAAAAAAAGCGGAGCTGATCGACTATTCCGGCGTCCGCGGCTGCTATGTGCTGCGCCCCTACGGCTACGCCATCTGGGAGAATATCCAGCGCATTCTGGACGCCCGCTTTAAAGAGCTGGGGCATGAGAACGTCTCCATGCCCATGTTCATCCCGGAGGGCCTGCTCCAGAAGGAGAAGGACCATGTGGAAGGCTTCGCACCCGAATGCGCCTGGGTCACCGTCGGCGGCTCCGAGGAGCTGCAGGAGCGCCTGTGCGTCCGGCCCACCTCCGAGACCCTTTTCTGCGAGCATTACGCCCATGTGATCCACTCCTACCGGGACCTGCCCATGCTGTACAACCAGTGGTGCTCGGTGGTCCGCTGGGAAAAGACCACCCGGCCCTTCCTGCGTTCTCTGGAGTTCCTCTGGCAGGAAGGCCACACCATGCACGAAACCGCCGAGGAAGCCAAGGCGGAGACGCTGCAGATGCTGGATGTTTACGCCGAGTTCTGCGAAAACTCCCTGGCCATCCCGGTGCTGAAGGGAAGAAAAACCAAGAAGGAGCAGTTCGCCGGCGCGGAGGCCACCTATACCATTGAAGCCATGATGCACGACGGCGTCGCCCTCCAGGCGGGCACCACCCATTATTTCGGCGACGGCTTCGCCAGGGCCTTCGACATCCAGTTCACCGGCCGGGACAACAAGCTCGCCTATCCCCACCAGACTTCCTGGGGCGTTTCCACCCGCCTCATCGGCGGCATCATCATGACCCACGGCGACAACAACGGCCTGGCGCTGCCCCCGGCCATCGCCCCCATCCAGCTTATTATTATCCCCATCGCCCAGCACAAGGAAGGCGTTCTGGAAAAGGCCGCCGAGCTGGCCGCCCGGCTCAAGCCCATCGCCCGGGTGAAGGTGGACGATTCCGAAAACTCCCCCGGCTGGAAATTCAGCCAGTATGAGATGAAGGGCGTGCCCCTGCGGCTGGAAATCGGGCCCAAGGATATCGAGCAGAACCAGTGCGTCCTGGTACGCCGGGACAACCGGGAGAAGATTGTGGTTTCTCTGGACGAGCTGGAAACAGCCGTGCCGAAAGCCCTCCAGGCGGTCCACGACGGCCTTTACCAGCGCGCTTTGGAGAACCGGGAAGCGCGCACCTTTACCGCCCATAACTGGGAGGAATTTCTGGACATCGCCAACAACCAGAGCGGCTTTATCAAGGCCATGTGGTGCGGCGACGAGGCCTGCGAGAACAAGATCAAGGAGCTGACCAACATCAAGTCCCGGTGCATCCCCTTTACGGAGGAGCACATCGGCGACACCTGCGTCTGCTGCGGCAAGCCCGCCAAGCACATGCTCTACTGGGGCCGGCAGTATTAAGGGGTATCTCACAGCATCAATCAAGGGAGGAGCGAACGGCGTTCGCTCCTCCCTTTTCTGTGCAGATCATTTGCGGCGCGGGGGCTTGTCCGGCGGCCTGCGGCGCAGATGGCGCCGGTACAGGAGGATGGACAGGACGCTCAGCAGAACCATGGCTCCGGCGCTGACCAGGAAAAGCGGGGAGGTAGGGTCGCCGATGGCGTCGCCCAGAAAGGTCCCCGCCAGCAGCGCGGGGAACATTCCCAGCAGGCCGCCCAGAAGGCTGGGCAGGAAGGGCAGGCGGCTGGCGCCCAGATACATGCTGACCACATCCCCCGGCAGGAATCCCAGCAGGCGGAGAATGCAGGAGAAAAACCAGGTGTTGTGCTGCTGGAAGTCCCGCAGCCGGGCGGCTTTGGGATACTTTTGGAAGATGTGCTCCACCAGTTCCGTCCCGGCGAGCCTCCCCAGCCAATAGGGGACGGAGAGCACCGCCGCCGTGCCCAGCAGGTTCAGGGGGATGGCCGCCGCCGGAGGGAACAGCAGCCCGCCGAGGGCGTAGAGCACCAGGATGGGGAAAACGATGGAGAGGCTCTTCAGGACAAAGAGCCCCATCAGCGCCGCGGCAGCCAGCAGGGGCTCCGCGGGCATGACGGAGAGAAGAATTTCCAGAGAAAAATACTTCCGGTAATGCAGGGCGATCAGCAGGATGGCGCAGACGGCTGCCGCCGGAAGCCATTGGAGCAGAAGTTTGCCGGTTTTGGGGGAACGTTTCATAAAGAGCTCACCTCCCGGGAGGGTTTCTGCCCTTATTGTACCCCTTTTTTCGCGGCGCTGCAAGCGTTTTCCCCGGAAAAAAGGAACAGCGAGACGCCGTTTTGACGCCTCGCTGTAATATTTGTGGAAAAATTACTTCTGGTCGTACTCAAAGGGGATGACCTGGCCTTTTTTATCCGACTCGAAGGCGGCCTCCATCACCTTCATTACCCGCATCATCTGGGGATGGGTGACAATCTGGGGCTCCAGGCCGTCCACCGCTTTGCAGACGTTGCGGTAAAAATCGTGAACGTCGGGATTGGGCTTGGGGACATCGTGCTCGGCGATGGTCTTTTCATCCCGGGGCGCCATGGTTTTGGTCAGACCGGCGGCGGTCACCACCGGAACCACGTCCTTTTCGTCCCAGTTTTCGCAGCAGACGATTTTGCCGCTCAGGTCCCAGTCGTAAATAACGGCGGTGCCGTCCCGGCCCTGCATGTACCAGCGGGGGAGGTTGATAAAGTTGCTGGTGCCCACCTCCACGCGGAACAGGAGCCCGCTTTCAAACCGGAGGTCCAGCTTGAAGCCGTCGTCCACCAGTTCGTTGGTCACATGGTCCATCACCGCATAGACGGTGGAAATCTTTTCCGGAATCATCTGCAGAACCTGGTCGATGAGGTGGACGCCCCAGTCCAGCATCATGCCGCCGCCGTGCTCCGGCAGCTGGCGCCAGTCGCCGGGGATGCCGCGGGAGCCGTGGACGCGGGATTCAATGTTGAACACAGGCCCCAGCACGCCGCTTTCATAGATTTCCTTCATGGAGAGGAAATCCGCGTCCCAGCGCCGGTTCTGATGGACGGTAAAGAGTTTTCCGGTTTCGTTGGCGGCGTCGATCATCTCCTGGAGGTCGGCGCTGGAGAGGGTGACCGGCTTTTCGCTGATGACGTTTTTGCCGGCCCGCAGGCCCAGAATGGCGTCCTCCTTGTGGCAGTCGTTGGGGATGGCCAGGGTGAGAATTTCCACCGACGGGTCGTTCAGGACCTCCTCGAAGGATTCATACGCTTTAATTCCCCGGCTCCGCGCCAGCTCCCGGCGCTCCTCCTTGATGTCGTAAATCCCGGCCAGTTCCGCAACATCGCTTTTTTGCAGATATTCGCAGTGCCAGCCGCCCATTCCGCCGTATCCGATTACGGCAACTTTCTTTTTCATAGGATACCTTGTCCTTTCTCCCGAATGCGGCGTTATTCGCCCAGCGTTTTCAGGAATTCAAAACAACGGGTGACTTCGCTGACGCCGTCGGGGTCGCAGCCTTCGCTTTCCACTACCATATAGAAGCCCAGTTTTTTTGCGCGCTCCCAAACCGCCTTGACGGGAGCGGAGCCCTGCCCCAGGGAGTAGCCGGCGTGGCCGCCGCTGCCGTCCTTCAGGTGGATGCAGGTGATGCGGTCTTTCAGGCGGGTGATGACCTCCACCGGGTCGCGGCGGGCAACGAAGGTCCAATAGGTGTCGATTTCAAACTGGATGCCGGTGCGTTTGGTGAGCTCCTCCAGCGGGATCTGGCCGTCCTTGTTGGGGAGGTATTCCGCATGGTGGTTGTGATACTGGAGAGAAATGCCCGCCTGGGCCAGCTTGGGGCCCCATTCGGCGCACTGGGCGACGAATTTGTCAACGGCGGCGGCGGTGGAAAGGTCCGCGCCGGGGATAATCAGGGTGTCGCAGCCGATTTCCTTGTGGTAGGCGACAGTACCGTCGAAATCCTGTTCCAGCGCCTGAACGGGGGTATGGGTGCCGGTGACTTTCAGACCGTACCGGTCGAGCCACTCCTTCACCTCTTTCGCCGGATGGCCGAAGAAGCCGGCGAATTCCACGCCTTTGTAGCCGATTTCGCTTACTTTTTTCAGCGCGCCTTCCAGATCCTTGTCCGTGATGTCGCGCAGGCTGAACATTTGCAGGCCGTATTCCATGATGCATAACCTCTCTTTACTGTGATTTGGGTCCGAAGGGAAAGGAAGTCCCTTTCCATGTAATCGTTTTCATTATACACGCTTTTGCCGGTTTCCGCAATAGAGAAAATGGCTAAATTTCCGCCGGATATTTGGGTGAAAGGGACAAGGCGGCGGTTTCGATTTTGAAAATGCGGGTGTTTACAAAATAAAATTGTCCAAAAACGAAACTCACAAAGGAATCGAAAAAACCGCCCTCAATTTATGCATTTAGCACGTCAAAGCGGCGCGCAATTCGTAGAACGTTTCGGAATAATGAAAACTGAAAATGTTAATTTGTAAAGCGGTTGGATTCGGAAATGAAAAAAGGAAATCTTAAAAATTGGATGAATTGAATGTCACTTTTCAAAAAAATATCGACATTATTTTGAAAAACCTCTTGTAATTTTGGAGAGATTGTGCTATGATAATCGTAAAGAAAATATGACGAATGAAAACAGAATGAAAAATGTAAATTTACAGTTGACAAATCGGCGTTTAAAGTTTGCATTTTTTGTCAGGTTTCGTCGTCAATTATTTACAAAGGAAATGGAGTGGTTTTATGGCGGCCCAGGCGAAAACAAAAAAGCGCAAGTTCAGCTGGACCCGTGACGACACGGAATTGACCCTGCTGTCCCTGCCGACAACAATCTGGTACATCCTGTTCAGCTTCCTGCCGATGTTCGGTATCATCATTGCATTCAAAAACTACAAAGTGACAGCACCTGACCGCAGCTTCTTCTACAACCTGCTGGTCAGCGAGAACGCCGGATTTGACAACTTCAAGTTCCTGTTCCAGACCGGCGGTATGTGGGATGTCATCAAGCTGACGCTGTTCTACAACATCATCTTCCAGATTCTGGGTATTCTGGTCCCGGTTACTCTGGCGCTGCTGATGAGCCAGCTTTACAGCAAACGCTACGGCAAAATCTGCCAGACCTGCATGTTCTTCCCTTACTTCATGTCCTGGGTTGTCGTTACCTACTTTGTGTACGCCTTCCTGAGCACGGATAACGGCCTGTTCAATTCTGTCATTGAAAACATGGGCGGCACCGCTGTCAACTGGTACATGGAGCCCAAATACTGGCCGGGATTCCTCATCTTCCTGAACACCTGGAAGGGCATGGGCTACGGCATGGTCGTTTACCTGGCCACCATCACCGGCATCGACGGGACCATGTACGAAGCAGCCCTCATCGACGGCGCGACCAAGTGGCAGCAGACCCGCTATATCACCCTGCCTCACCTGAAAAACGTCATTATTATGATGTTCATCCTCAACATCGGCAGCCTGGTCCGGTCCGACTTCGGTCTGTTCTATCAGGTGCCCCGCGCGTCCGCGTCCCTTACTTCTGTCACCAACACCATCGACGTCTTTATTTACAACGCTCTGAAAACGCAGTTCTCGCCCAACATGGCGTCCGCCGCATCCTTCCTGCAGTCGGTTATCGGCTGTATCCTGATCCTGCTCAGCAACTGGATCATCAGCAAGATCGATGCGGACAGCGCGATCATTTAAGGAAGGAGGAGTTTCCATGGCTAAAAAGACTTTGGAAGGAATTGAGAAGTTTAACCGCGTCCATCCGGTTACAAACGCTGTATTTACCGCAGTATTCGCCATCCTGGCGCTGATCTGCATCGTTCCGGTTATCTTCATCGTCATCATTTCATTTTCCAGCGATACCAGCATTCAGCAGATCGGTTATTCGTTCATCCCGCAGGAATGGTCCCTGGAGGCGTACAGCTACCTGTGGAACAACCGCGAAATGATCGGCCGCGCGCTGGTGGTTTCCGTGGTGGTAACCGTAGTCGGCTGCATTTTGGGACTCTACCTGACGGCGACCATGGGCTACTGCCTGTCCCGGCCCAACTTCAAGCTGAAAGGCTTCCTCACCTGGGTCGTGTTTATCCCCATGATCTTCAGCGGCGGTCTGGTTGCGACCTACAACGTCTACACCTCCGTTCTGCACATCAACAACACCCTGTGGGTTCTGATCCTGCCGCTGGCGGTTTCGTCCTTCAACGTCACCATCTGTAAGACCTTCTTCCGCACCACCGTCCCGGACGAAATCATTGAGTCCGCCAAAATTGACGGCGCGCCTCAGCTGCGGATTTTCTTCCAGATTGTCGTTCCCATCTCCCTGCCGGTGCTGGCAACCATCGGGCTGTTCCTCACCTTTGCTTACTGGAACGACTGGTGGCTGTCCCTGATGTACATTGATGACCGCAACCTCTTCTCCCTCCAGGCTGTCCTGATGAGCGTAGAGCGGAACATCGAATTCCTGGCCAGCAACGCCACCTCCATCGGCGTTTCCGCGGCGAAATACGCAGCCAATATGCCGCGTGAATCCATGCGGATGGCAATGGCCGTGGTCATCATTCTCCCCATCGCCTGCGCTTACCCCTTCTTCCAGAAATACTTCGTGTCCGGTCTGACCATCGGCGCGGTCAAAGGTTAATTCCCGTCGGCATCCGCAGGGGGCCTGTCCCCCTGCCGATATAGATATTCACTGTTTTTGCAAAACATTTTAAGGAGGATTTTCCATGAAAAAAAGCCTGAAAGTAATCGCTCTGGTTGCTGCGATGGCCGCCACGATGGCCAGCTTTGCTTCCTGCAGCGGTGATTCCAACAGCTCCGCCGCTACCGACGGCAGCTCCAGCAGCGCCGCTGCCACCGACGGCGAAAGCAGCGCTTCCGGCAATTCCGGCGAAGTTGTGAACCTCAGCTGGATCCAGATCGGCGGCCAGCCCAACGATGTGGACCTGGTTATGGATACCCTGAACGAGTACACCGCTGAGCAGATCGGCGTTACCTGCGACATCACCTACCTCGACTGGGGCGTTTGGGGCGACCGCGTAAAAGCGATGCTGCAGGGCGGCGAGCCTTTCGACATCATGTTCAATGACGCCACCGTCTACACCTCCGCTGTTGACCTGGGCCGTTTTGCGGCGCTGGACGACCTGCTGAGCGAAGTGCCGGATCTGGAAGCCTTCATCCCCGATCTGGCTTGGGAAGGCGTTACCTACCATGACGCCATTTACGGCGTCCCCACCTATAAGGACAACACCCAGACGCAGTACTGGGTATGGGACCAGAATCTGGTTGAGCAGTACGACATCCCCTATGAGGATATCCACACCCTGGCTGAGATGGATCCCTACATCCGCCAGCTGCAGGATGAAATCAACGCCGGCAATGTTACCACCAGCCAGTATGCGTTCTACATGACCCGCGACGGCATCAACGGCCAGTTCATGAACTACGACGCTTCTCCCACCGGCACCCACATCGGCGTGCGTTATGACGACGAGACCGCCACTGTGGTCCGCATCATGGAGCAGCCCGAGATGATGGAAACCTACCAGTACCTGCATGAGTGGTACAACGCCGGCATCATCAACCCCGACGCCGCCACTCTGACCACCGGTCCTTCCTACGTGATCGTCGGCTCCGCGCAGGGCTTCCCCGGCGCTGAGGTTGGCTGGGGCAGCGGCCGCGGCGTGCCGGTTGTCATCGAGCCTTGGGGCGGCCCCGTCTGGTCCAACGGCACCATTCAGGGTTCCATCAACTCCATCTCCTCCTCTTCCGAGCATCAGGTGGAAGCGCTGAAGTACCTGCAGCTCATCAACCTGGACGAGTATGCCCGCAACACCCTGGTATACGGCATTGAAGGCACCCACTACACCAAGAACGACGACGGCACCATCACCCAGGATGAGGTAAAACGGAGCGACTACAGCCCCGCCGGCTATGCGCAGGCTACCTTCATGACCATGTATCCCGTGGCTCCCAACCCCGCTACCATGTACGATCCCGACCTGATCGAGTGGAACAACAGCGGCGAGACTTCCGTCCTGCTGGGCTTCAACTTTGACCGTACCCCTGTTGAGAACCAGCTGGCCGCCTGCAACGTTGTCTGCCAGTCCTATGACTACAACATCTACACCGGCGCTGTGGATCCCAACACCGCGATCCCCGAGATGTATGCTGCGCTGGAAAGCGCCGGCCTGAAAGACATCGAGGAAGAGCTGCAGAGACAGATCAACGAATTCCTTGGGAAATAAGCGATAGGACCTTTTCGGGGGATGAGGGGAGCAAGCCTCTCCCATCCCCTTGCTTTATGACAGCAGAAAATGAGGGTTGGATATGGCAAAAATTATTGGCGAAGCGCTCCCGAATATCCCCTGGGAGGAAAAGCCCGCCGGCTGCAAAGACGTGATGTGGCGTTATTCCGCGAATCCCATTATCCGCCGGGATGAGCAGAAGAACTCCAACAGCATTTTTAACTCGGCGGCGGTTCCCTTCGGCGACGGCTATGCCGGCGTTTTCCGCTGCGACGACCGCGCCCGCAGAATGAACCTGTTCGCCGGCTTCAGCAAGGACGGCATCCACTGGGAGATCGAGGACGAGCCGCTGGTATTTGAAGGCGACGGCATTCCGGAGGAAATCCTCAAGGTGCAGTACCGCTACGACGCCCGCGTGCTCAAATGCGAGGACCGTTACTTCATCTGTTGGTGCAACGGCTACCACGGCCCCACCATCGGCCTGGGCTACACCTACGACTTCAAGAAATTCTATCAGCTGGAGAATGCGTTTCTCCCGTACAACCGCAACGGGGTCCTGTTCCCCCGGAAGCTCAACGGGAAATACGTCATGCTCTCCCGCCCCAGCGACACCGGCCATACGGCCTTCGGCGACATCTATCTGAGCGAAAGCCCGGACCTGGTCTACTGGGGACGCCACCGTTATGTGATGGGCACCTCTCCTTTTGAGGAGTCTGCCTGGCAGACCACCAAGATCGGCCCCGGACCTGCCCCCATTGAGACGGACGAAGGCTGGCTGCTCTTCTATCACGGCGTCCTGACGAGCTGCA
Source organism: Candidatus Merdivicinus intestinavium (assembly GCA_018713245.1). Classification (GTDB taxonomy): domain Bacteria; phylum Bacillota; class Clostridia; order Oscillospirales; family Ruminococcaceae; genus Merdivicinus; species Merdivicinus intestinavium. The sequence goes on along the minus strand of DVFM01000007.1, from coordinate 31,749 downwards.
ACGGCTATGTGTACAGCTTCGGCGCGGCGCTGCTGGACCTGGAAGATCCCACCAAGGTGCTCTACCGGTCCCGTCCCTATCTGATTTCGCCCCAGATGGACTATGAGTGCGTCGGAGATGTTCCGAATGTTACCTTCCCCTGCGCGGCACTGACTGATGCGGAAACCGGCCGAATTGCGATCTACTATGGCTGTGCAGACACGGTTACCGGCCTCGCCTTTACCAAGTTGGACGAGGTTCTGGATTGGCTGAAGAAGAACAGCCTGTAATCTAGCTGGAAAACCATCGGATGTGTGCCCTGCGGCAGACATTCCGGTGGTTTGTTTTTTGAAACAGGGCTTCAAATTCCGGTTCCGGCCCCTTTGCTGCGGGCGGGAATGCATAATAACAAAAATGCCCCTTGTGCTGCGGGCGGAAATGCATTATAATAAAAAGGCCGCTTGCGCATATCCCATGAAAAGAGAGGTATCTGAATGATTTTTGGAAAAGAGCGTGTGGACGTAATCACCCAGGAGCTGGGGAGCCTGATTACGGTCCAGAACTGCCCGATTGCGGAGTTTCAGTATAAAAAGGGATTTTTCGTCAATCCCGCCGAGGCGGACGCCGCCGGCTCCTATGAGCCCTTCCATACGGAAACGGACGTCTGGGAAGGCCCGGACGAGCATTATTGGTTCCGCACGGAGCTGACCGTTCCGGAGAGCTTTGAAGGAAAGCCCCTGTGGCTCTATTTCTGCACCGACCGGGTGTATTGGGACGCGGTGAACCCCCAGTTCCTCGCCTTTGTGAACGGGGAGCCCATTCAGGGCGTGGACATCAACCACCGGGAAGTGCTGCTGACCCGCTGCGCCAAGGCGGGCGAGACCTACCGGCTGGACCTCCAGGCGTACACCGGCCGCGACACCAACGAGCACGCCGGCGAGGATTTCCGCCTGGAGCTGCACGCTTCCTACATGGAACGCAGCGAGGAAATTGAGCGCCTGTTCTACAACCTGACGGTTGCCAACGAAATCGCGGGCTGGCTGGAAAAGGATAACATGAGCCGCATCGCGCTGGAAAAGGCCCTCAACGAGACGGTGAACCTCATCGACCTGCGGGAGCCCTACAGCCCGGAATTCTACGCCTCGGTGGACGCCGCCAACCAGTATGCGGAGCAGAAGATTTACACCGAGCTGGCCGGCCATGACGAAGTCATCGCCACCTGCATCGGCCACACCCACATCGACGTGGCGTGGTGGTGGACCGTCGCCCAGACCCGGGAGAAGGCCGCCCGTTCCTTTGCCACGGCGCTGAAGCTCATGGACGAATACCCCGAATACAAGTTTATGTCCAGCCAGCCCCAGCTCTACGCTTTCGTCAAAGAGCGCTATCCCGAAATGTTTGAAAAAATCAAGCAGCGGGTGGCCGAAGGCCGCTGGGAAGTGGAAGGCGGCATGTGGCTGGAGGCGGACTGCAACCTGATTTCCGGCGAAAGCATGGTGCGTCAGTTCCTCCACGGCAAAAAGTTCTTCAAGGACGAGTTCGGCAAGGACAACAAGATTCTCTGGCTGCCCGACGTGTTCGGTTATTCCGCGGCCCTGCCCCAGATTATGAAAAAATCCGGCATCGATTACTTCATGACCACCAAGATCGCCTGGAACCAGTTCAACAAGCTGCCCATGGACACCTTCTGGTGGAAGGGAATCGACGGGACCGAGATCTTTACCCACCTCATCACCACCCAGGACGCCCACCAGGCGAAGGACAGCCATTACACCACCTACAACGGCTTCCTGAACGCCACCTCCGTCATCCGCGCCTGGGAGCGCTACCAGCAGAAGGAGTTCGCAAACGACGTCCTCCTCTCCTGCGGCTACGGCGACGGCGGCGGCGGAACCACCCGCCCCATGGCGGAGAACGCCAAGCGCCTTTCCAAAGGCATCACCGGCGCGCCCAAGGTCCGCTGGGAAACTTCCCGCAATTATTTCGACCAGCTGTTTGAAAAATGCGGCGAAAACGAGAAGCTCCCCCGCTGGGTCGGCGAATTGTATCTGGAATACCACCGCGGCACCTACACCTCCATGGCCCGGAACAAGAAGGGCAACCGGAAATCCGAGCTTCTGTGGCAGGAAGCGGAGTTCTTTGCCAGCTGGGCCAAGGATTTGGGCGCGGAATATCCCGCCGAGGAAATCTACAAGAGCTGGGAAACCATCCTCTTAAACCAGTTCCACGACATCCTGCCCGGTTCCTCCATCCACGATGTGTATGAAGTGACCAAGGCGGAATACGAGGACCTCATCAAGCGGGCGGACGCGCTGATTCAGAACCGCGTGCAGCTGCTGGCCGACCATTCCGGCGCGCCGGAAGGCAGCCTGGTGGCCTTTAACGCCGCGCCCTTTGTCCGGGACGCCGTGATTTCCGTGCCCTTTGAGGCGGAGGCGCTTCAGGACGAGAACGGCAGCGTGTACCCTGTCCAGAAGAACGCGGACGGCGCCGTCTGCTATGTCAAGGACGTTCCCGCCAAGGGCTGGAAGTTCTTTGTCCCCGCTGCTGCCAAGGAGGAAAAATCCCCCTTCGTCATCAGCGAAAACGGCATCCGGACCCCCTTCTACAACATCACCTGGAACGAAAAGGGCTTCTTCACCTCCATTTTTGACAAGGAAGCAAACCGCGAGCTCTTAAAGCCCGGCAAGCTGGGCAACGTCCTCAAGGCTTACGAGGATAAGCCCATGAACTACGACAACTGGGACATTGACATTTACTACACGGAGAAGTCCTGGCTGGTGGACGACGTGCAGTCCATGGAATGGACCGAGAAGGGTCCCGCCCGCGCCACCCTGCGGATTGAGCGGAAGTTCCTTCACTCCACCATTGTCCAGAACATCCGCTTCTATGCGGACAGCCGGAATATTGAGTTCGACACCTGGGTAGACTGGAAACAGCATCAGGTGCTGCTCAAGGCGGAATTTGACGTGGACATCAACGCCAACGAGGCGTCCTACGACATCCAGTTCGGCAACCTGACCCGCCCGACCCACGCCAATACCATGTGGGATGTGGCCAAGTTTGAGGTCTGCGCCCACAAGTGGGCCGACCTTTCCGAGAGCGGCTACGGCGTTGCCATTCTGAATGACTGCAAGTACGGCCACTCCATCCGGGAAGGGCACATGACTCTGACCCTCCTGAAATCCGGCATCCTCCCCAACCCTGTGGCCGACCAGGAGGAGCACACCTTCACCTATGCGCTGCTGCCCCATATGGGCGGCTGGCGGGAAGGCAAGGTGGCCGAGGCCGCTTATGCGCTGAACATCCCGGTTCGGACTGCTGCGGCGTCCGCCAAGGGCGAGGGCCTGCCCCGGAGCTATGTGGACGTTTCCGCGGAAAATGTGGCGCTGGAGACGGTGAAGCAGGCTGTGGAAGGCGACAGCACCATTATCCGCCTGTACGAGTACCAGAACTGCCGCACCGAAGTCACCGTCACGACGGCGGACCGGTTCTCCAAGGTGGAGGAGTGCGATCTGCTGGAGAATCCCATCGCGGAGCTTTCCGGCGACGGGCACAGCTTTACCTTTACTGTGAAGCCCTATGAGGTCAAAACCTTCCGCCTGACCAAATAAACGCAGATTTTCACAGTTTGACAGGAGAGGAGGAGATTATGAACCAGAACCACAAAGTATCCCTTCAGCAGATTGCGGATGAACTGAATGTGTCCCGGATCACGGTTTCCAAGGTCATCAACAACAAGGAAGGCGTTTCCGAGGATACCCGGCGCCGTGTCGCCCGCAAGCTGGTGGAATACGATTACAAAAAGATCAACCGCAACATCCTGCGGCTGGCCCAGGAAGCGGACAGCAGCGGTCCTGTCATCCGAAACAACATTGCAGTTATCGCAACAGAGCCGGATTTTTCCGACTTCTGGCTGAAGATCATCAACGGCATCGCAAACGAGGTCTCCTCCCGCGGCTACAACTTCGTTTACCATTTCATCACCCGCAACGAGGAAACCAACTTTACACTGCCCAAAAGCATTGCCGACCACAGCGTCTGCGGCATTATTGTCATCAATGTTTACAATAATGCCGCCATCACGGCGCTGTCCAATTCCGGTATTCCGGTGGTGTTTCTGGACATTACCCCCGAGAAATTCCAGGAAGGCGTGTCCGGGGACATCGTCCTTCTGGAAGGGGAACGGGCCATCAGCCGGATTACCGAATCCATCATCCGGCGGGGGCGCAGGAAACTGGGCTTTATCGGGGACATCACCTACGCCCAGACCATGTACGACCGCTACCAGGGGTTTGAAAAGACCTGCCGGAAATATAATGTGCCGGTTTATCCGGAGTTCTGCCTGCGGGACAGCCGGCGGGGCCACTTTTACTTCCTGGACGAGGTGCGGGAGTTTATCCGGGGGATGCGGGAAATGCCGGAGGGCTTTGTCTGCGCCAACGACGTCACCGCCTACACTGTGATAAACTGCCTGAGCGAGCGGGGGCTTTCCGTCCCGCAGGACCTGGCGGTTTCCGGATACGACAACATCAAGGCGTCCATTCTGACGGCCTCGGAGCTGACCACGGCTTCTGTGGAAACGGCCGATTTGGGGCGGCGGCTGGCCCAGCAGCTTTTGCAGCAGCTGGAAAGCCCGGACAATTTCCATGAGATTGTCTACATTCAGCCGCAGATCATGTATAAGCGTTCCACAGAGTTTTAACAGAAAAGAAGAACCCCCCTGTTTCCGCGCTGAATGCCGGATATAGGGGGGTTCAGTATATTCGGGGAATTGTTGAGGCCATTCCATGATAATAAGAATGGATCATAAGCTGCTCCTATTCAACCATCGCAGCAGATCATCAAAAGTGCCCCGTAAATGATAACTTGTATGGTTCCTATTTGTTCCTATAATTCTCAGACCCAACCGATCAAGGATTGCAAGGGATTTGATGTTTTTCTTATTTGCAAACGCTTCTACATATTGGAGGTTCTCCGGCAGATTTTGTACTACAAAACTATATAAGTTGCGGAATACGCCATCCTTCCCTTGGTGATCCGGAATAATTTGTATTTCTTCCATTCTGAATGTATCTCCATTCACTGAATAGCAAAAAAAGCCGACCACCCTATGCCGGGATAGGATCAGAATGATTTTCCTCTCTTCCTGCTGGACAAAAGCGCTGCCAAAAGCATCGCGCCAGCATTTATAATCTTCCTCATAACTATTGCCGGTGGGTGCAATCAAAGTCATATTCGCATGTAAAATAGAAAAAAGGTGCGGAGCATTTACAGAAAAAGACTCTTTTTCCAAATATTCAAATACAATATCGTTCATAAAATTTTTCCTCTGCAAATTCCAATTGCTGTATAGACAAAAAAACGAAAGCGTCCTTCGCTTCCGCTTTTTTGTATTACATGTTCTTATGATAGGATGACTGCCTTACAGCTGGTCAGATGAGAGCCAGCAGAATGAAGTTCAGGATAAACAGACCGGTTACGACCCACAGGATCGGATGGATGTCCTTCGCCTGCTTTTTGCAGACCTTGACGATGCAGTAGAAAATGAATCCTGCCGCAATGCCGTAGGAGATGCTGTAGCAGAGGGCCATAAAGATGCCGGCGAAGAAGGCGGGGATCGCCTCGTCCAGCTCGTCCCACTTGATTTCCTTGAAGGAGGACATCATCATGACGCCGACCAGGACCAGGGCGGGCGCTGTAGCGGCGGAGGGGATTGCGCTGACAAAGGTGGCGAGGAAGGCGCTCAGAGCGAAGCAGATGGCCACGACTACGCTGGTCAGACCGGTGCGTCCGCCCGCGCCGATGCCGGCCGCGCTTTCCACGAAGGTGGTGGTGTTGGAGGTGCCGAAGATGGCGCCGATGGAGGTGGCAGTGGCGTCCGCAAACAGGGCCTTGTCCATCTTGGACTTAAATCCGGAGTTGGTTTCCATGGATTTTTCGTCCTCGTCGGAGAAGATGCCGGTGCGGCGGCCGGTGCCGATGAAGGTGCCGATGGTGTCAAAGGTGTCGGATACGCTGAAAGCGAAGATGGTAATCAGCACCAGGGGGAGCTTGGACATATCCGTAAACAGGGAGGGCAGCCCGGCGCTGGTGAAGATGGCGCCGAAGGTGGTGGGCAGCTGCTGGCAGGCTTCGGTGAAGCTGATGGAGCTGCTGACGGTGGTAACGCCCATGGGGATGCCGATGATGGCGGTGGCGACGATGCCGATGAGGATGGCGCCCTTGACATTGCAGATCAAAAGCACAACGGTCAGCACCAGGCCGATGAGGAACAGCCAGAGAACCGGGGTGTTCAGAGTGGCCAGGGCGGGCACGCTGGAATCAAAGTTCACAATGCCCACGTTCAGGAACCCGATGTAGGCCACGAAAATGCCGATGCCGCCGCCGATGGCGTTCTGCAGGCTGCGGGGAATGGACTTAATGATGAATTTGCGGATTTTCGTCACCGTGATAAGGATATTGATGAGGCCGCAGATGAACACCATGGACAGGGTCTGCTGCCAGGTAAAGCCCAGGCCCAGGCAGACGGTGTAGACAAAGAAGGCGTTGAGACCCATACCGGGCGCCTGCGCATAGGGGACGTTTGCAACCAGGCCCATAATCAGCGTGCCGATGATGGACGCGATGATGGTAGCCAGGAACACGGCGCCCCAGGGCATCAGCTCCTGCTCCAGGCCGGCCGCGCGGCCGCTCAGGGTGTTCGGGTTCACCACGATAATGTAAGCCATGGCGAAGAAGGTAGTCAGACCGGCGACAATCTCTCGGCTGACTGTCGTGCCGTTCTGCTTGAGTTTAAAAAACTTTTCCATGCAGGGAACTCCTCCTCTAAAAGATTTTGGAAAACACTTCTTATTATAAAGCACTCCCGCACATTATTCAAGCAAATTTTTCATTTTTCCTGATAAAAATTCATAAATAAACGTTTTTCACAAAGAATACCGCCGCCTGTTTTGGCTTTCTTATTCAAAAATAGTAAGGCCGCCCGCCTTTCATTTTGTGCTCGGCAAAATATCAAATGCGGAATTTTCGGAATCTGCTATACTGGAGTTAGAAACGGACAAAGGAGGATGCCGTAATGACGGAAAGAGAGCGCGTTTTATCCATTTTGCAGAGGAAAAAGCCGGACCAGCTTCCCTGGTGCGCCGACCTGGCCTACTGGACCTACGGGCTGGAGGTGGACGGGACCTACCCGGAGGAGTACCGCAGCACCTGGTATGACGACGGCCTGCAAAAGCTCCACCGGGACCTGGGGATTGGGTTCTATCTTCAGGGGTTCGAGCCTTTTTCCGGGACACGGGCGGGGTTTGAGGAAACTTCGGAGCAGGAGGGGAACCGCCTGGTTCAGCGCATCCGCTGGAAATCCGGCGAGCTGACCCAGGTTTCCGAATTCAGCCGGAAAAGCTACAGCTGGGGCGTGACCAAGCACATGGTGGAAACGGCGGAGGACCTGAAGCTTTACTGCGAAATGCTGGAGAGCACCGTCTATACCCCGAATTACGACTACGCGGAAAAGCGGTATCAAACCATCGGCGGCAACGGCGTCGTCCTCTGCTACACCCCCAAAAGCCCGCTGATGCAGCTGGTGGCGCTGGCCAGCGGGGTGGAGAATTTTACCTACATGCTCATGGACGAGGAGGAAACCGTCCTGGACTGCCTGAACAGGATGGAGAAAAAATTCGACGAAGCCTGCGAGCTGACGGTCAATTCCCCGGCGGAATGCATTATGATTCCCGAGAACATCACCTCCGAATGCGTCAAGCCTTTCTATGAGCTGATGGAGGGCTATCACAAAAAGTGGACGGACCGCATCCGGGCCGCCGGGAAATATTCCTTTGTCCACCAGGACGGCACCGTCCGGGGGCTGGTGGGGGAATTGTCCAAACGCTCCGGCTTCGACGTCATCGAGGCGGTAACTCCGAAGCCCGTGGGGGATGTGACCATTGAGGAGGCGCGGGAGCTGGTGCGGCCGGAAACCATCATCTGGGGCGGAATGCCCGGGGGGTTCTTCCGGGAGGACAGCCTGAGCGACGCGGACTTTGACGCCCACCTGATGCACTGCATCGAAGTGATGACCGGGTCCCCCAACTATGTCCTGGGCGTGGCGGACCAGGTGGTGCCCGGCTCCAGCGTGCGGCGGCTGCGCCGTGTGCGGGAGCTGGTGGACCGGTACGGCAGATATTAACCGCCGGCGTTGCATTTTTTTGCCTGATATACTATAATGGAAGAAAGGGGCTTTCCGGTATGCAGGCGGCTCCTGAAGATGCTGGTATCTTTTTGAAACCATGGGAAGGAGCGATCGCGATGCAGGCGCCGAAGGAATTGCCGGCCTGTCCGGTGGAAACGACACTGATGCTGATTGGGGACAAGTGGAAGGTTCTGATCCTCCGCGATTTAATGCCCGGCACAAAACGGTTCGGGGAGCTGAAGAAATCCATCGGCAGCGTCTCCCAAAAGGTCCTGACCGCCCAGCTGCGGGATATGGAGGAAAGCGGGCTGATTGACCGGACGGTTTACGCGGAAGTCCCGCCGCGGGTGGAATACAGCCTGACCGATTTAGGCAGGAGCCTCAAGCCGATTTTGGACGCCATGCGGAACTGGGGCGAGGGCTATCAGGCGCAAAACGGATAAAAGCCGGGGGCAGTTCCTTTCTGCTCCCGGTTTTCGGCTTTTATCACCACAAAATCCCCGCCTTGTGCAGGCATCCCAAAGTCACCACGATAATCACGGCGGCGCAGATGAGGCCCCAGGTCAGCAGGCGGTAGGCGGGCTGCTGCCATTTGCGGCGGCTGGCGATGTGCTTGGGGTTTTCCAGGAGGATTTCGTAGGCTGACATCATGCTCAGGGAGAAAATCCAGCAGAACACCGAACCGGCAATGCAGACCAGGGCTATGAGTTCCGACAGCATGGAGAATTTCCCCAGAATGTCGTCAAACAGGACGGCAAAGCCGCCGGCGAGGAAAATCAGCAGGAATCCGAAAATAAACAGCCAGACATACCGTTTCCGCAAAACCCCGTACCGGGCCTTCAGCTCCTCCAGAAACTGATGGTCGAAAAACAGGGGTTCCTTTTCCATCTGCGGGTAAGGGTCGGTTTGAAACGCCATGGAGAGGGCCCCGGCGATGCCTGCGGCGACAAAAGCGATGCTGCCCAGGGCGCAGATGTCCTCGTTCGCCTGAGGAAACAGGATAAAGGGCAGGGCGGCCCCAAAAAAGCAGAGGACAAACAGCCCGATTTTGACGGCGGTTTTCTGAGTGTGGGCCAAATAGCCCAGGGTCGTTTCCCGGCTGGCGTAATAGCCTTCTTCCGCGGGATTGCCCTCTGTCTGTTCCGGCGGCGTGTCCTTCAGCAAATAATCCAGGCTGACGCTAAAAAGGCTGCTGAGCATCAGGAGCTTTTCCGTTTCCGGAAACCCCTGGCCGTTTTCCCAGCGGCTCACCGCCTGGCGGGTGGCCCCCAGCTTTTCCGCAAGGACCTCCTGGGAAAGGTTCTGCTCCTTCCGCAGCTTGTAGAGCTTTTCTCCGAATGTCATGGAAGATTCCTCCTTGTGTTTGATGGTTTTATGATACCAGAGCGGGAGGAAATTTTCCACCATATTTGCCTTGCGCTTTGTCAATTTCAGCTTGCAGCTGCGGCAAGCCCCGGCTTTCCGGCGCATTTTTCGGAAAACCGGGGCGCTTTGGCTATTCTGCCGCTCCGTTGATTTCGCCGCAGTTGACTGTGGCGCATTGGACGGCGTCTCCGTTGAGTTCGTCACAGGTGACGGCAGCGCACTGAACCGCATCCCCGCATATCTCATCGCAGTTGACCGTCCCGCAGTTTACCGCATCCCCGTTAATTTCATCACAGTTGAGATTTCCCAAAACGCACCGGACATCCCCCTCAATGGTATCGCAGGTAACCGAGAAAGCGGACAGGAGGTCCCCTTCCAGTGCATCCGCAGCCAGCGTCCCGCCGTTTTCCGCCGGCGGCGTTACAAGTTTTGTCCCTTTAAAGAGGACCGCCCGGTAAACGCCGTCGTCTGCCCAGGGCAGGCCGTCCACCCGGACGCTTTCAGCCTTTTCAAAATTGTGGTAGGGCACCGGGTCAAAATGGAATTCCCCGTGAAAAGGCTCTTTTTTGAAAGCGGCCGACGCTTTTTTCATGGCCTGCTGCACCGCCTGGCGGATGAGTTCGTTAAGGGAGGCGTCAAAATCCCCGGTAAAATCAGGCTGGCCGCCGGCGGCAGTTTCCGCCTCCTGTGCTTCCGCTTCCTGCGCTTTCTGTTCCCACAGGTCCTCCCGTGCTTCCGCTTCCCGCGCTTTCTGTTCCCACTGGTTTTCCCGGGCTTCTGTTTTCTGCGCTTTCTGTTCCCAAGAATTTTCGGGACTTTCCGGAACCGGCTCCGGACGGGAAAGCTCCTCCGGCTCTATTGGCGCAAACAGCTGGCCTACGCTGATCCCGTAAATCCGCGCGATTTCCGGCAGCAGGGCAATGTCCGGGCAGGATAAGCCGTTTTCCCATTTGCTCACGGCCTGGAAGGAGAGCCCCAGCTGGTCGGCGAACTGTTCCTGCGTAAGATGGGCGTTCCGGCGCAGAAGGATCAAATTGTTCTTGAGGATTTGGGCGGTATTGTTTTCCATATGAGCACGACCTTTCGTTTTTGTTTCCCGGGATACTTTCATGGTAGCAGAAACCGGCCAGGAAAAGCAATCATCCATCCGTTGAATGGGAAAACCGTCTGCTTTTCAACCTGTGGTAGAAGAATGAGCGGGAATTTTTGACCGGCTCAACCGTTCGGTGAATTTCCTGTCGGGATTTTATAACCGCAATTATGCAGATAGTATAGCAGCTTTTTCGGGAAGCGGCTGCCCGCCGGATGGAAAAACCGCCCGTTTTTCAACTTACAGCCAAAAAGCGGGCGGTTTCGGATTCAAGCATCAGATGCATCGTCTGCGGGGAGTTTCCTCGCGTTATTTAACAGATTGTATAAAGTGGGCCGGAAGCGGAATTCCTCTGCCAGAGCCCGGACTTCCGCCAGCGCCTTTTTCCGGGACGAGGCGGGAATGTTGGATTTCACCGCCCGAATCAGGACGTTTTTCGGGGTGTGGGAAAGGTCGATGAATTCCAAAAGCTGGGTTTTATAGCCGCAGGCTTCCAGCAGGTTGCCCCGGACGGCGTCGGTGGAAAGGGCGGCAAAGCGCTCTTTCAAAATGCCGTAGCGGGAGAGGATGGAAAGATGCGCCGGCTCCATCTGGCCGTTCAGTTCGTGCTGGCAGCAGGGAACGGAAAAAATCATCCGCGCGCCCCACTGGACGGCGTTGTACAAAGCGAAGTCGGTGGCGGTGTCGCAGGCGTGGAGGGTAATGACCATATCCGGCCGGAAGGGGCTCTGGTAGCCGTTAATGTCCCCCAGTTCAAAGGAGAGGGAATCGTAGCCGTACTTTCTGGCGGCGGCATTGCACTTTTGGATGACGTCCGCCTTCAGGTCCAGGCCGATGATCCGCACCGGGATTTTTTTGATCTCGGTAAAATAATAGTAGAGGACAAAGGTGAGATAGGATTTGCCGCAGCCGAAGTCGATGATGTTGAGATGCTCCAGCTTCAGATCCTCCACCGTGTCGTCAATGAGTTCCACAAAGCGGTTGATTTGGCGAAATTTGTCATACATGGTCCGGACGACCTTTCCCTCCGCCGTAAAAATGCCCATGTCCACCAGGGGCGGCACCACCGTCCCCTCCGGGATGAGGTATTGTTTCTGCCGGTTGTGGGATTCCTGGGGGAGCGGGGCGCCGGCGGGGCGGTCCTTCCGCTTTGCGGCAACCTTCCCCTTTTTGGAAATCAGCAGCATGGATTCCCCGCCCTCGTCCCAGGCGTTCAGCTGCAGGAAGTCCGTCCCCAAAACCTCCCCGCAGAAGGATTCCGCCTCCCGGGGAGAGAGATTTTTGTGGAACACCTGCTTTTCGGTGTACTGGGAGACGAGGTAGGCGCTCTCTTTCCGCTCCAGGTCAATTTTCCGGTAGGGCGCGTCTTTCCGGGCGGGCTTGCTGACAACCGCCTTATAGGGGACGCGGGCGAAAACTTCGGAGAGCTTTTCTTTCAGCTGAGTGCCGCCGTCCTCTTCCGCCAAAATCAAATCCTCCGGAAAAAACAGCCACTTGGGCTCGCTTTCGTCCTCTTTCAGCGCGTACATCTGAACCAGCTTGTTGTCGATGTCCAAGACGGCCGTGAAAGTCCGGCCGCGGCTTGCCTCCAGGAAGGCGGCGAACCGCTTGGACTTCTGCCGGTCGGCGAACCGCTGAAAATTGATCCGCACCCGCCGGCCCGTCCAGTTTTCCCTGGGTTTGTTATTTTCCAGCAAAATCCGTCCCTCCTACGCCCGTTTGAGGACCGCTGCGGCCCAGCCGTTCCCCTCCCGGAGTTCCGAAACGGCAAAGCCGTGCACTTCCAGGCAGGAGGTAACTTCCTCCGCCCGTTCGGTGATGATGCCGGAAACCACCAGCGTCCCGTCCGCTTTCAGATACCGGGCAAAGAGGGGGGCCATTGCCTTGATGACGTCGGCCACGATGTTGGCGACAATGATGTCGTAGGATTCCGCCCCGATTTCGTCCGCCAGGGCGGCGTCCTCCAGAACGTTGCCGCAGCAGATGGAGAGGCGCCCGTCGTCGCAGCCGTTTAAGGCGGCGTTTTCGTGGGCAATTTTCACCGCCAGCTGGTCAATGTCCACGGCGGAGACGGATTTGGCCCCCATCAAAAGGGCGGCGATGGATAAAATCCCGCTGCCGCAGCCCATGTCCAGCACGCTGAGGCCGGAGAGGGAAAGCCCGTCCAGGAACTGCAGGCAGAGCCGGGTGGTGTCGTGGCTGCCGCTGCCGAAGGCCATGCCGGGGTTCATCCGCAGAACGGTCTGGCCCGCCGGCGCGTCGTATTTTTCCCACTCCGGCACCACCGCCAGCCGGGGGCTTACCACGATGGGGTGGTAGTATTTCTGCCAGGCGGTTTCCCAGTCCTCTTCTTCCTTATAAGTAAGGGAAATTTCCAGCGAACCCAGGTCAATCTCCTGGCCCTCCTGAAGGTGGGGGAGGTCCCGCTTGACGGCGTTCAGGGTTTCGTAGCCCTGGGGGTTGTCGGGAAGGTAGAATTTGATAACGGTGGGGGCGGTGGTGAGCTTCATCAGGTCCTCATCCACATAGTCCCAGTGGATGGTGGTGTCCTGTAAGAAGTTTTCAAAATCGGCGGCGTCCTCGATCATGACGCTGCTCACGCCGTGGGCCATGAGAAAGCCGCAGACGATTTCGATGCCCTCGGTGGCGGTCTGGATGCTGATTTCTGCCCAGTTCATAGCGTCCCTCCCTTATTTCTCAAAGGTAATGGAGGCGTCCCGGGGGAGCGCCAGGCCGCATTCCGCTTCGATGCACTTGAGGATGCCGGCGATGACGGGGCAGGAGGCGTGGCCGGGGAAATGCTCCCGCGCGTAGTCGTAAAAGGCGCCGGTCCCGGGCTTCCCGAGGCAGCAGGAGAAGGCGTCGAAGGTAGTGCCCAGCTCCTTCATCATGTTCCGGACCGCCTCGCAGCCGGATTTTACGGTGAGCTCCACCTCCATCTGGTCCTCAGAATGGGCTTCCGCCGTGGTAATCAGCCCGCAGACGCCGGGATTGATGGTTACTTTTGTCATAAAAATCCTTCCTTTCTGATGTTAAAAGCGGTAGACCGGGTCCAGCTCCTGCAGTTCGGAGAGGGTGTCGATTTCGATGACGTCCCCTTCTTTGCATTCCCGGGCTTCAATGTAAAATTCCTTATTATAAACGTCCAGCGGGACGTTGTCCCAGTAGTTTTCCTTGCCGCCGGGGGATTCGTACAGCTCCGGCAGGTATTTGGCCATTTTTTCGCCGTCCGCCGGGGTCCAGTAGGTGATGTCGTACATGTGGTAGCAGTCGGTCCCGCCGACCTTCATGCCGGTGATCCGGCCGTTTTTCATGATGAGCCGCCAGTCGTCGGTGCGGTCCATGTGGACGCCCACATAGCTCGCGCAGTATTCATACTTGCGGATGAGGTCCGGGTTTTGCAGGTACAGGTCGGAATCCAGCACATAAGCCCCGCCGAACAGGTCCTTGACCTTCATGGCGGAGGAGATGTTGTTGGCTTCCTTATAATCGGGGTTTTCGACGAAAATGATGTTCGGGTATTTCTTTTTGAGAATGTCAAACTGCTCGCCCAGATAGCCCCGCACGATATAGATTTCCTCAATTCCCGCCCGGACCACGGCGTCCAGCATGGTCTCGATCATGGGGCGGCCGTGGATGCGGATTAAAGCCTTGGGGGTGTTGAGGGTGATGGGGACCAGCCGGGAGCCGAAGCCTGCGGCCATGAAGATGGCCCGTTTCACCCGGTAGGGCTCCAGGGCCGCAAGGCCGTCCTTGGTAATGTAGACATTCTTGCTTTCCGGGATGTCGATGTAATTCCGGGCCAGAAGAGTGGGAAGCAGCTTGTTGACCGCGCCCAGCGAATATCCCGTGCCCGCGGCCAGCCGGCGCTGGCTGATTTTTTCCCCGTTGAAGCGTTCGATATAGGTAAGGATTTCAAATTCCTTTTTGTTCAGTTCCATGCTCTGGATCAGCCTCCTTGTATTTTTTCAGGGGTATCTTCTCCGATTTTCATTATAGCCTCTTTCTCCGCACAATGCAAGGAGTTTGGGCCGGGAGAAGAAAAAATCCGCCGAAAGCGGCAGGATTTACAAAAATCATGTGTACATTTCCGGGCAAAAGCGGTATAATAATAGAAATTAGAATGTGTGCAATAGATAGAGAAAGGACGGACGCCTATGCGTAAGACAAAAATTATCTGTACTCTCGGACCGGCCACGGACGTGGAAGGCCGGCTGGAAGAGCTCATCCATGCGGGGATGGATGTGGCCCGCTTCAACTTCTCCCATCAGACCCATCCGGAGCACAAGGCGCGGTTTGACAAGCTGGTGGAAGTGCGGGAACGGCTGGGGGTCCCGGTGGCCGCGCTGCTGGACACCAAGGGCCCGGAGGTGCGCCTGGGGCTCATTGAGGGCGGCAAGGCGGAGCTGCTGGCGGGGGATATGTTTACCCTCACCACCCGGGACGTGATGGGCAGCAATCAGGTGGCGTCCATTTCCTATAAAGGGCTGCCCCGGGACGTCAAGCCGGGGGACCGGATTCTCATCGACGACGGCCTGATTGAGCTGATCCTTTTGGAGAACGACGGGGAAAACCTGGTCTGCCAGGTGGTCAACGGCGGGCGGATTTCCGACCGCAAGGGGGTAAATGTCCCCAACGTTTCCCTGTCCATGCCCTTTTTGAGCGACAAGGACCGGGAGGACATCCTTTTCGGCATCCGGACCGGTTTCGATTTCATCGCGGCCTCCTTCACCCGGACGGCGGACGACATTCTTCAGATCCGTCGGCTGCTGGAGGACAACGGGGGCAGCCATATTAAAATCATCGCCAAGATTGAAAACACCGAGGGCGTGGACAACATTGACGAGATTATCAAAGTGTCGGACGGCATCATGGTGGCCCGGGGCGATATGGGGGTGGAAATTTCCTATGAAAACATCCCCGTGCTCCAGAAGCGCCTCATCAGCAAGGCCTACGAGGCGGGCAAGCAGGTGATTACCGCGACGCAGATGCTGGATTCCATGATGAAGAACCCCCGCCCCACCCGCGCGGAAATCACCGACGTTGCCAACGCCATTTACGACGGCACCAGCGCCATTATGCTCTCCGGCGAGACGGCGGCGGGCGCCTACCCCATCGAATCGGTCAAAGTCATGGCCACCATCGCGGAGCGCACCGAGTCGGATATCAACTATGAAAAACGGTTCCGCTCCCGGGAGTCCGCCGCCGGCACCGATGTGACCAACGCCATCTCCCACGCCACCGTCACCACGGCCATGGACCTCAACGCGAAATGCATCATCACCGTCACCAAATACGGCAAAACCGCCAAGATGATCTCCAAATACCGGCCGGTCTGCCCCATCATCGCCTGCTCGCCCCATGATTTCACCGTGCGGCAGCTGAACCTTTCCTGGGGCATTACCCCCATCATTGTGGAGGAAAAAACGAGCACCGACGAGCTGTTTGCGGCGGCTTATCAGGCCGCGGAAGAGAACGGACTGGTGCAGAAAGGCGATCTGGTGGTCACCACCGCCGGCGTCCCGCTGGGGATTTCCGGCACCACCAACCTGCTCCGCGTCGACACCATCGGCGACCCGGTGTAAGCGGGACTTCGCGAAAAACTCCCCCGGTTTTTTCCGGGGGAGTTTCTGCGTTATTCGGCAAATCGCCGGTATCGGGCGGACAGGAACGCGCCGGCCAGCCCGGCGAGCAGGGCGGCAAAGCAGGGCCATTGGGGACGGAAAAGGCCGGGCTCCGCAAGGAGCGGCGCCAGCAGTGCGCCGCCTGCCGGCAAAACCAGAAGCCAAAATCCGCAGCACAAAAAGGAAAGCAGCGGTTCGGTCCGCCTCAGCGTAAACAGGGAGATTCCGACCCCGGCAAGCAGGGCGGAGCCGGCTGCGCAGCAAAGCGCCAGCAGGTTCAGGCAGCGCAGGCAGCTTCCCGGCAGGGCGGACGCCGCCGGACCGGCCCAGAACAGGAGCGGGGCCAGAGGAACCAGCCCTCCGTCCGGCAGCCTGTACACCATCCAGGGCAGCAGCGGCGCGCACAGGGCCGCCAATACGGCCAGCAGGGTCAGGGCGCGCAGGACGCTGACCTGCGCCGGTTCATCGGGCAAAAATGTTTTCATACGGGATGCCTCCGGAAAATGGGATTTCCTTTCCAGTATAGCACCTTTTTTTGCACAAATCAACAGTTATAAGTAAAATTATAGTGATAACTATCTGTATATCCACAGCTATACCTTCTAAAATAAAAGAGGGTGATAGTGATGGGTGTGGATTACCGGATGATCGGCGGACGGATCAAACAGCGCCGCCGCGGGCTGGAGCGGACGCAGGACGCCCTGGCCGAAGCGCTGGGCGTCTCGGTGGGATATGTGAGCCAGCTGGAGCGGGGCGTGGCGAAAATCAACTTGGATACGCTGGCCGCTGTCGCCGGGTGGCTGGGCTGCGGCATGGGCGAGCTGCTGACGGGGGTGGATTCCGCCCGGCCGGATTACTTGGCCGAGGAGGTCGCCGCCCTGTGCCGCCGGATGAACGACCGGCAGAAGCGCCTGTTTCTGGCCATCGGGGAGGATATTCTGGAAAACGGAACATAGGCCGGCAGGGGAAGTGCCGCGCCGCCCTTTTTCCCAATTTAAAGGAAGCGCTTCCGGCGGACGCTGTTAATTCTGAACAGAATATAAAATCTTTCCGCCCCGTTGACATTCGCCGGTCAACGTGCTACAATAAGAGCAGACAGGAAGCAGCCCTCTGCTTCCTTCCCTAATCCAAAAAACATAAAACGTTTAACGTTGAAAGGGGAATGTACAATGTTGAAACCGAAAATTGGCATCCGCCCGGTCATCGACGGCCGGTGGGGCGGCGTCCGGGAATCCTTGGAAGCCCAGACCATGAACATGGCCAACGCTGCCGCCAAGCTCATCAGCGAAAACCTGCGCTATCCGGACGGCACTCCCGTTGAGTGCGTCGTCGGCTGCACCACCATCGGCGGCGGAGCCGAAGCGGCCAAGGTTGCGGACCAGTTCTCCACCGAAAATGTGGTGGCGACCCTCTCCGTTACCCCCTGCTGGTGCTACGGCACGGAAACTTTTGACATGGACCCCAATACCATCAAGGCCGTTTGGGGCTTTAACGGCACCGAGCGCCCCGGCGCGGTTTATCTGGCCGCCGTTCTGGCTGCCCACGCCCAGCGCGGACTGCCCGCCTTCTCCATTTACGGCCATGACGTTCAGGACGCTTCCGACGACACCATCCCCGCCGACGTTGCGGAAAAAATCCTCCGTTTCGCCCGGGGCGCTGTTGCGGTCGGCTGGATGAAAAATAAAGCGTATGTCAACATCGGCGCTGTCGCCATGGGCATCGCCGGCAGCTTCTGCGACGCCGACGTGATGCAGAAATACCTCGGCATCCGCGCTGAGTGGGTGGACGAAGTGGAAATCCTCCGCCGAATGAGCGTCGGCATCTACGATGAAGAGGAATACCAGAAGGCGCTGGCCTGGGTAAAGGAAAACTGCAAGGAAGGCTTCGACAAGAACGCCGGCAAGGACCTGCCCTCCATCATCACCAAATCCAAAGTGGTTGCTCCCGACAAGGATTGGGAATTCATCGTCAAGATGACCCTCATCATGCGGGATATCCTTTACGGAAATCCCAAGCTGGATGAAATGGGCTGGCACGAAGAAGCGCTGGGCCGCAACGCGGTTGCCGGCGGCTTCCAGGGACAGCGTCAGTGGACCGACTGGCTGCCCAACGCGGACTTCTCCGAAGCGATCCTCGCTTCCACCTTCGACTGGAACGGCCCCAAGGCTCCCACCCCCTTCGCGACGGAAAACGACACCTGCAACGGCATTTCCATGCTGCTGGGCACCCTGATTTCCGGTTCCGCCCCCTGCTTCCATGACGTCCGCACCTACTGGAGCCCCGAAGCCTGCGAGCGCGTTACCGGCGTGAAGCCCACCGGCGTTGCCGAAAACGGCTTTATTCACCTCATTAACTCCGGCGCTACCGCCCTGGACGGCTCCGGCGCCAGCAAGAACGCCAACGGCGAAGGCTGCATGAAGCCCTTCTGGGAGATGACCGATGCAGACCGCGCCGCCTGCCTGGCTGCTACCGACTGGTGCCGGGCGGACTATCAGTACTTCCGCGGGGGCGGATTCTCCAGCCACTTCCGCTGCCAGGCCGAAATGCCTGTGACCATGCTGCGCTTCAACATCGTTCAGGGCGTGGGACCTGTCCTTCAGATTGCGGAAGGCTGGACCGCCAACCTGCCCGATGCCGTTTACGATGCCATTAACCCCCGCACCGACCCCACCTGGCCCACCACCTGGTTTGCTCCCCGCCTGACCGGCGAAGGCGCGTTCAAGGATGTGTACAGCGTGATGGCCAACTGGGGCGCGAACCACGGCGTCACCGTTTACGGCCATGTCGGCGCGGACCTCATCACCCTCGCGTCCATGCTGCGCATCCCTGTGACGATGCACAACGTGCCCGAGGATAAGGTTTACCGGCCTCATGCCTGGGCCAGCTTCGGCACCACGGACCAGCAGGCTGCCGACTACGCCGCCTGCAAGGCTTACGGCCCCCTGTACCGCTAAATCTTTTCTGCGCCGCAGGAGCGGCGTGCCGGACTCCGGCTGATACCCTTTCCTCTTTCGTACAGAAATCCCCTCGCCCCGTTTCGGGACGGGGGGTCTGTGTATTCGCTGTGTTTTTTCGCGCGGAGGCGCCTGATTTTGCTGAAGGGGAGAAGTTTTATGGCTGAAACATATTGCGGAAAAAATTGCGCAGAGTGCAGTTATCGGGCGGGGCTGGGCTGCCCCGGGTGTCAGGACGGGCCGGGAAAGGCCGTATCCGGGGATTGCCGGCTGGCAAACTGCTGCAGGGAAAAAGGGCACGCCGGCTGCGGCACCTGCGGGCTTCGCAGTTCCTGCGGGAAATATCTGGAGCGGAAGGAATTCCCGCGGTACCGGCAGGAGAAGAGGGCCGCTGAGGAAGCGCGGCGGGCGGAAATTGCAGAGAACGCCCCCTTTTTCTGCAAATGGGTTGGCCTGCTGTTCTGGCTGTCCGTTTTCAGCGAGGTTGTCGGACTGGTGACCGATGAAAGATTCGCCGAATGGGTCCCGGGCCTCTATTGGACCGGAACGATTCTGGGGCTCCTCGGTTCGGCGGGATATATTGCCGTCCTTTTGTTCCTTTCCGCAAAAAATTCCCGCTACCGCACCGCTGCGGTCTGCCTTGCGGTTGTCCTTCTGGTGAATGGGATTGTTGTTTTTTCCGGCATCGGGTATGCCGGGTGGTCCCTGATTCTTACGCTGCCGGCCGCGGTTGTTTCCCTGGCCGGGGAATATCAGGAAATTCAGGGGCATGCGGAAATTTTGCTGCATGCGGACGGCAGCCTGTCGGAAAAATGGCGCAAGCTCTGGAAATGGTACATCGGTTCCTTCCTTGTTAGTATCGTGTGCGCCTTTCTTGTGCTTCTGTCCCCGCTCCTCGGGGCGGCGGCATTCCTGGTGTCCATGCTGGCGCTATTGGTGGTTGGCATTGCGAAGATGGTGTACCTTTGGCGCACCGCCCGTGTCTTTCGCGCATACCGGCCGTAAACCGGCGCATGCGAAAACGCTCCCGAACCTGTCCGGTCCGGGAGCGTTTTTTTGATAGGGGATGCCGCGCCGGGGAGCAGCCGGCGGAAAAATTACCGCTTACTTCTCCAGAATCGCCACCACCGGCCTGTGGTCGGAATTGACGGACACCGGGACGTAGGACCGCACCGTTTGGAATCCCTTCTGGAAGATGTAGTCGATTTTCCCTTCCGGGTTGTCGGAGGGGTAGGTCAGCATGCTGCCTTCTCCCTTGTCCGCCGTGTCGGACAGGGCTGCGAATACCGGGCGCAGCAGGGGATTGTCCGGCTCCATATTGAGGTCACCCAGAAAGATCAGGGGGCGGCTTTCCCCTTTGGCCAGACGGAGCGTTTCGGCCACCGCGTTTTTCTGCTCGGGCGGATTGAGGCCGTAATGGGTGCTCAAAACGACAATTTCCTTTCCGCCGGCGTCCAGCACGCACCGCATATGGGAACGGTCCTCCGCCCATACGCAGTTTTTCTTTTCCTCCTCCGAAATGCCGGGGACAGGGTACACTTCGCTTTCCAGGATGGGGAAGCGGCTCAGCAGGGCGTTGCCGTATTCTCCGCCCATGTGGTCGATGGCTTTCCCAAACCGGAAATACGGATATCCCAGCATTTCCGCCAGCTTTTCCGCCTGGCAGCGGCCGTCGGCGCAGTATTCGGTGCAGTGCTGCACCTCGTTCAGGTTCAGGATGTCCGGGTTTTCCGCGCGGATGGTTTCGGCAGCGTGGCGGACGTCCCGGTCTTTGGCCAGATTATGGCCGGATTGGATGTTATAGGTCATAATTTTGATCTGCATGCGAATTCCTCCCTTGTCCCCTTATTGTAGCACAGGCGGCGCGGCGGCGCAAGGCTTTTTGCGGGCATTTATGCGCGGCTGTTCCCGGCATTTTTCATGGGGGAATTCCGCTCTTTTCCGCATTCCGGCGGCATATACTTGGGGGAAGGAGGTGCTGCATTTGAAATCCTGTTCCCGCATCCCGGCCGTTTTTCTGGCTGTCCTGCTTGTCCTTTTTTTATTCCGTCCCCCTGCAGAGGATGTCTCCGCCGCGGATTTTGACCCCATGCCGCCCCCCGCCGGTTCGGATTTTTCCCCCTACCGGGTGACCGCCGCCCTCTGCCCTCCGCTGGAGGCGGGCGATGTCACCTCGCCCTTCGGATGGCGGTTCCACCCCATGTCCGGGGCGCTGGATTTTCACACCGGCGCCGACCTTTCCTGCCCGGAGGGGACGCGGATTTCCGCCCTGCTGGGCGGAACGGTGCTGGTTTCCGAATATCACGAGAGCTATGGGAATTATCTCCTCCTGGACCACGGGAACGGCTTTGAAACGCTCTACGCCCATTGCAGCGCCCTCCTTGCCGGCGAGGGGGAGACTGTCCGCCCGGGAGAGCCCATCGCCCTTTCCGGACAGACCGGCGACGCCACCGGCCCCCACCTGCACCTGGAAATCAGGATGAACGGCGTCCGGTTAAATCCCGCCTGGCTTCCCTTCTGGGAAGATTATGGGAAGGAGACGCCGTGATCATCTTCTCTTTCGGGCATTTCCGGGTGGGGCTCCGGTTCGGATTTCTGGCCGTCCTTTTTTTCATGACCCAAATCAGCCGCAGCGACTGGGGGCTGTGGTGCGTTTTCTGCTGCATCCTGCACGAGCTGGGGCATCTGGCCGCTTATGCGCTGGCCGGCAGCCCTCCCCGGGAGCTTTGGCTGGAAGCGGGCGGCATGCGCATTGTCCCGCGGGAGGGGTTCCTGCCGCCTGCCCGGGAGGCGCTGGTCCTTTTGGGCGGCTGTTTTGCGAATTTTGTTTCCGCGGCGGCGCTGTTTTTTCTGAGATGCCCCCGCGCCGCCGGGTTTCATCTCCTGTTGGGGATTTGGAACCTTCTTCCCCTAGCGCCGCTGGACGGCGGGCAGCTGCTGCGGCTGGCGCTGGACCTGCTCTGCCCTGCGGCGGCTCCCCGCATCGCCGCGGCGGTTCACTGGGGCTGCGCCGCCCTGCTGGCTGCGGCGGGCCTGCTGCTCTTCCGGGAGACCGGAAATTTCACACTTCTTCTCACACTTTTTTGTCTGTTTTTCTCCGGAAAATGAGATTGCCCTTTGGCGCTATCCATGCTATAATTGTAAGGATTCCAGTAAAAGGAGGGATTTTCACGGCGACCATCAAGGATATTGCCGCCCGCAGCGGCGTTTCCATTGCCACCGTCTCCAAGCATATCAACGGGATCCCCGTAAAAGAGGCCAACCGGCGCCGCATCGACGCCGCCATTCAGGAGCTGGGCTATCAGGTCAATGCGGCCGCCCGCGCCCTGAAAACACGCCGCTCCATGACCATCGGCATCCTGCTGGACAGCCTGTCCAACCTGTTTTACACCTCCGTAATTTCGGAGATGGAGGAGATTTTGCTGCTGAACGGCTACACGGCGCTCCTGTTTGAGACCAAGGACCTGCCGCAGCGGGCGCAGCAGGGGCTGGAGCTCTTTTCCGCCAAGTCGGTGGACGGGGTGTTTTATTTCGCGAGCCACTGCCTGACGGAGATTCTGCGGAGCTGCCGGCGGCTCCAGATTCCCCTGGTGGTGGTGGACAGCATTTCCCCGGACTGCGGGGACTACCCCGAGTGCGCCGACGTGGATTTCGTCATGACGGAAAACGCCCAGGGCGCTTTTTCCGCCGTGTCCTCGCTTCTGGATAAGGGGCACCGCGGGATTGCCGTCATCACCGGCACGGAACTCCATTTTTCCGCCAACGAGCGCCTGCGGGGCTATCAAAACGCCCTGCGCAGCCAGGGGCTCCCCATCCGGGAGAAATGGGTCTGCCGGGATGAATACAACATCGACGGGGGATACCGCTGCATCAAGCGCCTGCTGGCCGCTCCCGATGAAAGGCCCACCGCCCTGCTTATCTGCAATTACTTTATGGCCATGGGGGCGATTATGGCCCTCAACGAGGAGAATGTCCGCGTCCCGGAGGAGCTTTCCATCATCTCCTTTGACGAAATCGAGTGGACCCGGGCCGTCAAGCCGCGGCTTTCCACCGTCAATCAGCAGGCGGACCGGATTGCCGAAACCGCCGTCAACCGCCTGCTTGCCCGCATCGGCGGCGAGACGGCCGCCGGACAGGCCTTTCTCATCCCCACCAGGCAGGTGGAGCGGGAATCCGTCCTGCCGATTCATCCGTAAAGCCCAGGAGGTCACATTATGCGATCGCTGTCAATCCGAGAAAATTATAACCACACCATTTATGCATCCTATATCGGCTATATCACCCAGGCTATCATCAACAATTTTGCCCCACTGCTTTTCATTACCTTCCAGAACAGCTATCAGATTTCTCTGGATAAAATTGCCCTGCTGGTGTCCTTTAATTTCGGACTTCAGCTGATTGTGGACCTGCTGGCGGCCAAATTTGTGGACCGCATCGGCTACCGGACCTGCGCCATGGCCGCGCATATCTCCTCCGCCGTCGGGCTGATGGGGCTGGCCGTTTTCCCCTCCCTCCTCCCGCCTTACGCCGGGCTGCTGCTGGCGTACGCCTTCTGCGCCGTGGGCGGCGGCCTGATTGAAGTGCTGATAAGCCCCATCGTGGAAGCCTGCCCCACCGAGAAAAAAGAGGGGGCCATGAGCATCCTCCACTCCTTTTACTGCTGGGGGCACGTCTTTGTGGTGCTCCTTTCCACGCTGTTTTTCACCCTGTTCGGGATTGAAAACTGGAAGATTATGGCTGTGGTCTGGGCGGTGATCCCGCTGCTCAACACCTTTTACTTTTCCCAGGTGCCCATTGCAACGCTGACCGAAAGCGGCGAGGGCCTGTCCTTCGGGCAGCTTTTCCGCAGCCGGATGTTCTGGATTTTCTTCCTGCTTATGGCCTGCGCAGGCGCTTCCGAGCAGGCCATGAGCCAGTGGGCGTCCGCCTTTGCGGAAGCCGGCCTCGGGGTGTCCAAAACCATCGGCGACCTGGCGGGGCCCTGCGCCTTCGCCGTCTGCATGGGGCTGACCCGCGCCCTTTACGGCAAATTCAGCGACAAGGTTCCCCTGATCCGCTTTATGGCGGCCAGCGGCGCGCTCTGTATTGTCAGCTATCTGCTGGCCTCCCTTTCCGCCAACCCGGTTGCGGCGCTGGTGGGGTGCAGCCTCTGCGGCCTGTCGGTGGGCATTATGTGGCCCGGCACCTTCAGCCTGGCCGCCAAGGGGATGCCCCGGGGCGGCACGGCCATGTTCGCCCTGCTGGCCCTGGCGGGGGACCTGGGCTGCACGTCCGGCCCGGCCCTGGTGGGGACGGTGTCGGAATGGTTCCAGTCCAACCTGAAGATGGGGATTCTTTTCGCCGTCTGCTTCCCCATCCTGCTGCTGGCCGGCCTGATTCTTTACCGCGCGGCTTCCCGCCGCCGGACGGACTGACAAAATGGCGGAAAAACGGGCATTTCCGGGAAGGTCCCGCCGCTTTGGAAGGATTTTTCCGGATTTTCCGAAAAACGCCTTGCAATCCGATGCCGGCCATGCTATAATGATAATTGAATAGTCTGCCCATATCGCCTGTGGGCTTTATCAGTTTTAATTCGGAGGTTTCAGCTGTATGAACGTTTTTGAAATCGTGGCCGCAATTCTGCTCCTTCTGGCCTGCATTGTTTTAGTCGTTCTGGTCATGCTTCAGGAAAGCAAGGACAAGATGTCCCAGACCATCACCGGCGGCACCAACGAGTCCTACCTCGGCCGCAATTCCGGGCGCACTCTGGACGCTATGCTCGCCAAAATCACCAAAATCGCGGCGATTGTCTTTTTTGTGCTCACCATTCTGGTCAGCGTTTTCACCGTTTACATCAAGTAAGCATCATCCGGGCCGATCAAAGGGGGCGCGCGCATGGGCATGACTGGCGGGGGATCCTTCCAGCCTGGCTTCCATGTGCGCGCCCCTGTTTTCTTCCCCGCGCCGGGCTCCTTTGGGGATAAGCGGCCGGGCTTCGGGCATATCTGATAAGGGAAGCGCCGCCTGCTTCGGCGGCGGGATTTCAAGCATCGGGCCGGTTGGCGGCCCGCGTCCTGAAAGGAGGATCATGATGGAAAAATGGATCAAACGCATTCTTTTTTCCCTGGAAAAGGCGGGGAAAAAGGGGATGTCCCTCAATAAACTGCAAAAAAAGTGCAAGGTGCAGAAGGGGGACCTGAAAAAATTTCAGGCTGCCCTGAACCGCTGCATGGAGGACGGCTCCGTGGCGGAATCCGGGGACCGTTATCTGGCGGTGCGGTCTCTGGGGCTTCAGCCGGCTGTTATTGAGCGGCTGCACAAAACCTACGGGTTTGCGGCCCTTCCCGACGGACAGGAGGTTTTTGTCCTGGGCAGCCGCCTGAAGGGTGCCCTTCCCGGCGACAAGGTGCTTTTAAAGCTCTCCGCCCACCCGCGGGGCAGCCTGCCGGAGGGGGAGGTGAGCCGGATTGTGGAGACCGGGGACAACGAGTATCCCGGCGTATTGGAAACCGGCCCGGAGGGCAGCTTTTTCCTGCCGGACACGCTGGGAGGGTTCCCGCTGCGGGTGCTGGGGACGAAATGCGGCGCGGAAAACGGCGACAAGGTGACCGCCCGCATCATCCGCCGGGGCGACAGCCACCGGGACCATCTGGCTGAGATCACCGCCTGTTTCGGTTCCGCCGAGCATGCTTCCGCCTGCGCCGAAGCGGTGCTGGCCGCGGCCGGGATCAGCGCGGCGTTTCCCGCCGCCGTCCTGGACGAGGCGCGCTTTTTGGAGCACCGCGGCATCCCGGAGCGGGAGCTTTCCGAGCGCCTGGACCTGCGGGACCAGCCGATTTTTACCATCGACGGCGCCGATTCCAAGGACCTGGACGATGCGGTCAGTCTGGAAAAATCCGGCGGGTTTTACCGGCTGGGCGTCCACATTGCCGATGTTTCCCACTATGTCAGGCCCAAATCCCTGCTGGACGAGGAGGCGTTCCGCCGCGGCACCAGCATCTATTACGCCGACCGGGTGATTCCCATGCTGCCCGAGGCCCTTTCCAACGGCATCTGCTCCCTGAACCCCGGGGA
Source organism: Candidatus Merdivicinus intestinavium (assembly GCA_018713245.1). Taxonomy (GTDB): domain Bacteria; phylum Bacillota; class Clostridia; order Oscillospirales; family Ruminococcaceae; genus Merdivicinus; species Merdivicinus intestinavium. The sequence goes on along the minus strand of DVFM01000007.1, from coordinate 5,496 downwards.
GGACCGGCTGACCTTTTCCGCTTTGATGACCCTTTCGCCGGAAGGGGAGCTTTTGGACTTTTCCTTCCGCAAATCGGTGATCCGTTCCCGGGTCAAGGGCGTCTATTCGGAGGTCAACGCCCTTCTGGACGGCTCCGCCTCCGAGGCGCTGCGGGAAAAATACCGGGAGGTGCTCCCGGCCCTGCCGCTGATGAAGGAACTGAAGGACCTGCGGCTTTCTCTGCGCCGGAAGCGCGGCGCGCCTGCGCTGGAATCCGCGGAAAGCAAGCTGGTGCTGGACGCCCGCGGGCGCACCGCGGACGTTCTTCCCCGCACGGCGGGGGAAGCGGAATCCATCATTGAGGAATTCATGCTTCTGGCCAACCAGTCTGCCGCCTCTCTGGCGCGGAATCTGGAAATGCCCTTTGTGTACCGCGTCCACGAGCATCCCGCGCCCGACCGGGTTGACGCCCTGCGGGAGACTTTGCAGAAGCTGGGCCTTCCCGCGGGCAGCCTTCCGGAGAAGCCCGCCCCCCGGGACCTTGCCGGGATTTTGGATGGCGTCCGGGGCAAGCCGCTGGCGCCGGTGGTCAACCGCCTGGTCCTCCGGGCCATGGCCAAGGCGCGCTACAGCCCCTTCCCTCTGGGGCATTTCGGGCTGGCGCTGGAGGACTACGCCCACTTTACCTCCCCGATCCGGCGTTACCCGGACCTGGCCATTCACCGCATCCTTTCCTCCTGGGCGGAGGGCGACTCGGTCCGGGAGCTGGCCAAGCGGTACCAGCGGTTTTCGGCCAGAGCCGCCGAGCAGTCCTCTGCGGCGGAGGTTCAGGCCATGGAAATCGAGCGGGGATGCGAGGACTGCTACAAGGCGGAATTTATGAAAGGGCACATCGGGGAGGAATATGACGGCGTCATTTCCTCCGTCACCTCCTTCGGCATTTATGTGGAGCTTCCCTCCACGGTGGAGGGGCTGGTCCGGGTGGAGAATCTTCCCGACGGGGAGTACTTCTTCGACGGGCTGCTGGAGCTTTCCGACATTCACAGCGGCCGGAAGTTCCGGCTGGGCGACCCGGTGCGGGTGCGGTGCGTCCGGGCGGACGTCAACGCCGGCAACGTGGACTTTGAGCTGGCATGACCGGTGAGGATTTTTCCCGGGCGCTTCTGGCGGCCGGCGGGGAGCGCCCCCGGGACGGCATCGGCCGGCTGGGGGAAAAATCGGTCCACGCCGTTTTGAAGTACGCCTATGAGCCCCATCCGGAAAACCACGAAATTCCCGTGGGCGGCTATGTGGCCGACATTGTGGGGGAAGAAGGCGTGATAGAGATTCAGACCCGGGAGCTGCGGCGGCTCGGCCCCAAGCTGACCGCCTTTCTGGAGGTCTGCGACGTCACGGTGGTTCATCCGGTGGTGCAGGCTGAGTGGATTCTCCGCATCGACCCGGAGACCGGGGAGACGGTCCGCCGCAAATCCCCCCGGCGCGCCCGGCCTTTCGACGTTCTGGAGGAGCTTGCCCCCATCCGGGAGCTTCTTCGGAATCCCCGGCTGCACCTGCGGCTGGTCCTTCTGGACGTGGAGCGCCAGGATTTGGGCCGGGCGGGGGCGCGGCGCAGGCAGCATCTGGACCGCCGTCCGCTGGCCTTCCACGGGGAAATCGCCCTGGACTGCCCCGCCGACTACCGGCAGCTTCTTCCCGCCGGGACCCCCGCCTCCGTTTTTACCGCGGCGGAATTCGGAAAAGCCGCCGGCCGCGCCGCATCCCGCGCCCGGGAAGCGCTGCTCACCCTGCGCGCGCTGGGAATCGTGGAGACGGCGGGCAGGCGCGGCAGGTTCAACCTCTACCGTCTCTGTCCGCCCGATCAGGAAAGGAAGGAAGCACCATGAGCTGGATCTTTTTCGCGCTGTACGGCGTGTGTTCCGCCGCGCACCTCTGGTTCTGCCTGCGGCCCGGCCGCCGCTGGCAGGATTTTACCAAGGTGCTGCTGATGCCTCTGCTGCTCACCGCCGCCATTTGGGCGGGGAGCCCGCTGCTGCTTCAGGCCGCGCTGTTTCTGGGGTGGCTGGGAGATGTGTTTCTGCTGTATCCGGAGCGGCCGGCGCTGTTCCTGGCGGGGCTGGGCTGCTTTCTGGCCGGCCACGTCTGCTATATCCCCGCCCTGTTCCCCCAGAGAAGGCTGGACGTTCTGCCGCTTGTCCTGCTGGGCGCCGTCCTGGCGGCGGTGGGGGCCGGGCTGTTTTTCAGTTTGCGGCGGGATATTCCGCGTGGCATGACCATCCCCTCGCTGGCCTATCTTATCGTAATCCTGGCGATGGCCTGGACGGCGTTCGCCACTCTGAAGCCGGCTTTCCTTGCCGGGGCGGCCCTGTTTATCGCGTCAGACTACATCCTCGCCCGGGGGCTGTTCCGCTCCAAGGGGAGGTACGGCGATTTTGTCGTCATGCTGACCTACCTGTCGGCCCAGTTTCTCCTGACTATGGGGCTGTGCGGCTTTTTCTGAGCGCCGGCCTGCCAACATACCAAAATTCCCTGCTTTAAGCCGGAGAATCCGGCTCGGAGCGGGGGATTTTCGGCAGTGCGGGAGGTCAGACGGAGCGGATGAGAACCAGGCAGGGGTTCCATTCGTCCCAGAGGGTGGGAAAGGTTTCCAGCTTGCGGAAGCCCATGCTTTCGTAAAACAGGCGGGTGCGGTCATATTCCGGGCAGCGGCCGGCGTCCACGGTTTTGACCTGGAGATATTCATAGCCGTGGGAGCGGGCGTATTCATGGAAGGCGGCGAACAGAAGGCGGCCGATTCCCTGCCGGTGGTACTCCTTCCGCACGCCCATGACGTAAAGTTCCGCGGTATGGGGGCCGGTTTCCCGGAGGGCCAGAAAACCGGCGGGCTTTCCGTCCCGGTATTCCGCCCAGAAGGGGAGGCTGCGGCAGGTTTCGATATATTCGGCCGTGGATTCCGGGAGGCCGAACCATTCGGGCAGGCTTTGCAGAATCTGCGCGGCCGCGGCTGCTTTTTCTTCCGGATTTGAAATGAAAACCGGCATGTCAGATTTCCTCTCTTTCACGATTCTGCGCCGGCAGGGACTCGCCGGCGGCGCACGCGGCCATCAGCGCGGCCCAGTCCTCCGCTTCCCGGTCCAGGACCTTGTTGCGGTGCTGGATGCGGTAAAAGCTGCGCTTCCACTGGCCGTCCCGGATGGGAAGGACGGCGAGGCGCCCCTGGGCCAGGGGTTCCTCCACCATGCGGAGGGGGAGGATGGCGACGCCGAGCCCTTCCTCCGCCCCCCGGATCAGGGCGAGAGCGCTCAGGGATTCCCAGAGGGGGGTGAGGGTGATTTCCTGAAGGTCCATGATGCTGTCCACAACAGCGCGGGTGCCGCTGCCCTTTTCCCGCAGAAGGAGGGGGAGGGCGGCCAGCTCCCGGCAGGTGAGGGGCGTCTTTTCCAGAAAGGAAGAACCCGGGCGGCAGACGGCGGCCAGCTCGTCCTCGGCAAAGGGGGTGAGCTGGAGCTGGGCGGCGGCTTTGGGGAGGCCCTCAATAAATCCGATGTCCAGAGCGTTGGCCAGGACCTTCTGCTCAATGACGTCGGTCCGGTCCACTGTCAGCTCCACCCGCACGCCGGGGTAACGGCGGGAAAATTCGGCGGCGCAGCGGGGCGCCAGGCAGCCGCCCACCGTCATGCTGGCGCCGACACGGAGAAGCCGGCTGCCCGTCCCGCTGTACATGTGCTGTTCCATGCTGGCAAACAGCCCCAGAATGGAGCGGACGTATCCCAGAAGATCCTGGCCGGCGGGGGTGATATAGAGTTTTTTGCCGATGCGGTCGAACAGGCGCACGCGATAGGTTTTTTCCAATTCCGCAATGGCGAGGCTGACGGAGGGCTGGGAGAGGTAAAGCTCCTCCGCGGCGCGGGTGATGCTCATATGGCGGCAGACCGCCTCGTAGATGCGCAGGTGCCGGAATGTCACGAAGAACCCTTCTTTCATATCAAAAATAAAATGTATATATTGAAATTATACCACTTTACTTATTTTAAAACAAGGAGTATAATGAAGAAAAGAAGAGCAGGCAAAAAACAGAATGAAGGAGTGGAGTGAAAATGGAACGCAACGCCAAGTTTTACTGGACGCTGTTCCAGTCGACCTTCTGCTTAAGCGCGTTTACCGTGGGCGGAGGGTTTGTCATTGTGCCGCTGATGAAGAAGAAGTTTGTGGATGAGCTGGGATGGATCAATGAGGACGAAATGCTGGACATCACAGCCATCGCCCAGTCGTCGCCGGGGGCTATCGCCGTCAATGCATCCATCCTGATCGGGTTCAGGCTGGCGGGGCTGCGGGGAGCGCTGATTACGATTCTGGGGACCATCCTGCCGCCGCTGATTCTGCTGAGCGTCATTGCGGTGTTTTATGAGGCGTTTCGGGATAATGTGTATTTCAGTGCGCTGATGACGGGGATGCGGGCCGGGGTGGCCGCGGTTATTGTAGACGTGGTGATGAAAATGTCTCTGGGCGTGGTGAAGGGAAAGGACCCTGTTGCCATTGTCACCATGGTGGGGGCTTTCATCGCGGCGTATTTCCTGGACGTTAATGTGATTCTCATTATCCTGGTTTGCGGCGTGATTGGGTATCTGAACTATGTGTTCCGTAAAAAACAGGCGGAGAAGGAGGCAGCGAAATGAGCGTGTACCTGGAACTGCTGTGGAGCTTTTTCCAAATCGGCCTGTTCAGCGTAGGGGGCGGCTATGCGGCAATGCCGCTGATTCAGGCGCAGGTGGTGGAGAAGCACGGATGGCTGACACTGGCGGAATTTGCGGACATTATTACCATCGCCGAGATGACGCCCGGGCCGGTCGCCATTAACTCGGCAACTTTTGTCGGAATGCGGATCATGGGAATTACGGGGGCGATTGTCGCAACGCTGGGGTGCATTTTTCCGTCCTGCGTTATTGTAACGACGCTGGCGTATTTTTACTTTAAGTATCGGAACGTGTCGGTTGTGCAGGGCGTTTTGGCCGGACTGCGGCCGGCGGTTGTGGCGCTGATTGCATCGGCCGGGCTGACGATTCTGATGCTGGCGGTTTTTGGCGGCGCAAGCACCGGCGTCTTTGATTTTCCGCTGAAACAGATTGACTGGATTGCGGTCGTATTATTTGTCGCAGCATTTGTTTTGCTGCGAAAGACAAAGCTCAATCCTCTGTTTATTATGGGAGGAGCGGGCATAATCGGAATGGCGGCATACCCGCTGACGGAGCGATTATTGTCGTAACAACTCAGAAACGCACAAAATGCGGCGGATTTTCGCGGAGAAATCGTAAATAACGCGGAATCCGCCGCAACTCTATTGACAAATCCGGAAGGATATGATAAGATAGACAAGCTGTCCCGCGAGGGGGCCTGAAAGTTGGAAGATCGCAGAGCGTTCCGAAAAAAACTTCTGAAAAGGGGTTGACAAAAGGGACGGGATGTGATATAATAGACAGGCTGTCCCGAAAGGGAACGGAGCTTGAAAAGATATCAAAGGC
>DVFM01000061.1 GCA_018713245.1 Candidatus Merdivicinus intestinavium | reverse complement strand
GCTGGCGAAGGTTTCATATTTGGCGGTGGGGATGCCGTATTTTTTCATGAGGTTTTTGGAAAAGACCTTGCTCCCCTCGATAATGGCCGCCGCTTTATTGGGGCCGAAGGAAGGGATGCCGGCTTCCTCCATGGCGTCCACCATGCCCAGCACCAGCGGGTCGTCGGGGGCCACCACGGCAAAATCAACGCCGTTTTCCTTGGCAAAGGCGACCATGCCGTCCACATCGGTGGCCTTGATGTTCACCGGAGTGCAGAAGACCGCCATGCCGCCGTTGCCGGGGGCGGCGAAGATCTGCTCCACCTTGGGATTCTCTTTGAGTTTTAAGGCAATGGCGTGTTCCCGTCCGCCAGAGCCGACTACTAAAATTTTCATATTCTTCTCCTTCTTTGCTGACGACGCGGCCATTGTGCCTCGCGAAAAATCCGCGAACATCGCGACATGCGCGATGTTTTCGGAAATGATTCCCCGAAATTACAGTCCAGCCGTTGGCGAACCGCCGCCGGTAATCCGACGCGGCCATTCTACCCCGCGTCGGGTTCGTGAATGGCGGGATGAACCGCCATTTTCGGTACAGATTCCCCGAAATAATGCAACACCCGGATTGTAGGGGGCGGCGTCCTCGACGCCCCGGGACATGCAACATTTTACCATCATCACGGGACATCCGTCATCAAATTGATGACATGGCCGTCCCCTGCAACATGAACGTTACATTTTTCGTAAACCCCGGGCGCGCAATGCGCGCCCCTACCAAATATCTTGTCCGTTGTAGGGGCGGGGTCTCCCCGCCCACCGTTTCACGCCGTGTTTTCCATCATTGCGGGACGGGAAACCCGTCCCCTACAATCTCAAACGTAACATTTTTCGCAAAACCCGGGCGCGCAATGCGCGCCCCTACAAAATGCCACGTCCATTGTAGGGGCGGGGAACCTCCTCCAGAGGCGTGACTTGTTCACGCCAACCAAAATCTGTCGCGTGATACCCTGCCGCGGCGTCTTGCCAGCGGCGGCTCGCCGCTTAGTGGTGGAACAGGCGGATGCCGGTAAAGGCCATGGCGATGTTGTATTTATCGCAGGTTTCAATGACATTGTCGTCCCGGATGGACCCGCCGGGCTGGGCAATGTACTCTACGCCGCTTTTGTGGGCGCGCTCAATGTTGTCGCCGAAGGGGAAGAAGGCGTCGGAGCCTAAGGACACGCCGGTCAGGGTGTCCAGCCAGGCGCGTTTTTCCTCCCGGGAGAGAGGTTCCGGGCATTCGGTGAAGAACTGCTGCCACATGCCGTCGGCCAGCACATCCATGTAATCGTCGGAAATGTACACGTCAATGGTGTTGTCCCGGTCGGGGCGGCGGATGTCCTTTTTAAAGGGCAGGCTTAAGACCTTGGGGTGCTGGCGCAGGTACCAGATGTCCGCTTTGTTGCCCGCCAGACGGGTGCAGTGGATGCGGGACTGCTGGCCGGCGCCAATGCCGATGGCCTGGCCGTCCTTGGCGTAGCAGACGGAGTTGGACTGGGTGTATTTGAGGGCAATCAGGGCGATAACCAGGTCGCGCTTGGCCTCCTCAGGGAGGTTTTTGTTCTGGGTGGGCATTTCTTTGAGCATCTCCGCGTCGATTTTCAGTTCGTTGCGGCCCTGCTCAAAGGTGATGCCGAACACGTCCTTGTGCTCCACAGGGGCGGGCATGTAATTGGGGTCGATCTTCACCACATTGTAGCCGCCTTTGCGTTTGCCTTTCAGGATTTCCAGGGCCTTTTCGGTGTAATCCGGGGCGATGATGCCGTCGGAAACTTCTCTGGCCAGCAGGGTGGCGGTGGCTTCGTCGCAGGTATCGGAAAGGGCCACCCAGTCGCCGTAGGAGCTCATGCGGTCAGCGCCGCGGGCTCTGGCATAGGCGGTGGCGATGGGGGAAAGCTCCAGATCGTCCACAAAGTAGATTTTTTTCAGGGTGTCGCTCATGGGGACAGCAACCGCCGCGCCGGCGGGAGAAACGTGCTTAAAGGAAGCGGCGGCGGGCAGGCCGGTGGCGGCCTTCAGCTCCTTTACCAGCTGCCAGCTGTTGAAGGCATCGAGGAAGTTGATGTAGCCGGGCTTGCCGTTCAAGACCTCGATGGGCAGGTCCTTGCCGTCCTGCATAAAAATGCGGGAGGGTTTCTGGTTGGGGTTGCAGCCGTATTTCAGTTCCAATTCGTTCATGACAGTCATCCTTTCCCAAAATCACTGGTTTTTGTTGACGATTTTTTCGGTAAATTCGCCGGTTTCCAGGTCGATCCAGCAGGTGTAGAGGGAAACTTTGTTGTCGGCGTTCAGATTGTCCCAAAGGGCGTTGGTGAAGCAGTTGATGCAGGCGTAATCCGCGAGGGAAACGGCGGTCGGCTCCCCTTCAAAGGAGGGGATGGGATTGCCGTCGTGGGCGTAGGTGTGGAGGAAGTGGCCGGTCCCCTTGATGCCGGGGTATTCGAAGGTGTAGCGCGCGCAGGCGGAGCCCTGGGCGTCAGCGCTCTTTAAGATGGAGAGCTTATAGCTGCCGTCGGGAGAAAGCAGACCGGAGATGCGGGGGGTCCAGTTGGGGCCGTCCGGCTCGAATTCGCGGGTGCGCAGCGCCTGCTCAAAGGGGAGGCCCTTTTCCAGAAAGTCGCGGACGGTGTCGGTCTGGTCGCCGTTGGTGACGATGAAGCCGCGGCCCAGGCGGCGTACAGGATGGTAGATGATGAGGCTGGGGTCGGTGAGCTTTGCGGGGTCAAACGCCTCGGTGCGGATGCCGTCCGGCTCTTTGACAAAGACGCGGTTGCGGGAATTCTCGCTGCGGCCCATGATGAAATAGCCGATGACGGCGTGTTTGCCGTCCCTGCTGCGGCCGATGACGATGCCCCGGCCGGGATAGGTATTGCCTTGCAGTTCTTTTTCCAGAGATACCATAAAAATCCTCCTTTATCATCAAAAAAGGGCAACCTTAAAAAAGGCTGCCCAGACGGTCGGCGTTTGATTTCCGCGCTCCAATGTGGTACTCCACAACCCCGTCAGTCACGCGGAAATTTCCACTATTAGTATAGCAAATTAGCGGGAAACTGTCAAGCCCCGGGCCCGGCGTTTTACGCCGCGTTTTGCCATATTCGCGGGACGGGAAACCCGTCCCCTACAGCACGGACGCTGCGTTCCAGATTGTAGGGGCGGGGTCTCCCCGCCCGGCATTTTACGCCGTGTTTTGCCAAATCCGCGGGACGATGTGGGCATCGTCCCCTACACGACGGACGTTACGTTTCGGATTGTACGTCTTTGGGCGTATCCCGCAGGCCAAGAAGATAGTCGGCAGAAACTTCATAAAATTCCGCAATTTGAACCAGGATAGGTAAATTTGGAAAACGGATTCCTGTTTCCCAATGACTGACACCTTGTTTGCTAACACCAAATAATTTTCCAAACTGCTCCAGTGTTAACCCTTTTTCCAATCGCAGAGCTTTTAAGCGAGAACAAAAAATTTCTTTTTGAAACATACGAAATACCTCTTGACAATATACATTTTGGATACTATACTAATTATCAAAGAGTATCCAAAATGTATATATAAGGAGGAGCTATTATGCGAACCGCTTTGGAAACCTTATTCCTCAGCATCCCTCACGACCGCCGGATTTTTCCCGATGACGACCCCCAGGCATGCGCCTTAATCGAAGAACTGCGCCGGAACATGACCGAAGAACAGCGGGGGCTGCTTCTGGATTTTCTCAACCGGAGCAACTACCTGACGGACGAGCAGGCCTTCCAATGCTTTGCCGAAGGGGTGCGGTGCGGCCTGTCCATTGGAATTTCCTGGTGGGACCCGGGGGATTATCCCGTCAAAACCGAGATTTCCCCGCGGTAACACCCGATATTTCCGCGGGCGAACACAGTTCGCCCCTACACGCCGTTATTCGTGCACCTTGGCAATGCCGTTTTCCACGGTGATTTTTCCGGCGCAGAACAGGGCCGCCGCTTTGGGAAGGAGCTTCCACTCCACTTCCTCCATGACCCGTTTCTGCAAGGTTTCCGGGGTGTCGCCGTTTTCCACTGGCACGGCCCCCTGCAAAATAATGGGGCCGCCGTCGCAGACCTCGCTGACAAAATGGACGGTAGCGCCGGTGAGCTTCACCCCCGCCGCCAGGGCCGCCTCGTGGACTTTGAGGCCGTAAAAGCCGGGGCCGCAGAAGGACGGGATCAGGGCCGGATGGACGTTGAGGATCTGATTGGGGTAGGCTTTGGGGACCCGTTCGTCCAAAATCACCATAAAGCCCGCCAGGATGACCAGGTCGGCCTTTTCCTCGTTCAGCGCGTCCAGGATGGCCTGGGAGTAGCTTTCCCGGTCGGGATAGGCCTTGCGCTCCACCACCCGGTGGGGAATCCCGGCCTTTTGGGCCCGTTCCAGGGCAAAAACGCCGGGTTTGGAGGAGATGACGCAGGAGATTTTCCCGCCGGGGATCTCCCCCCGCTGTTCCGCGTCAATGAGCGCCTGCAAGTTGGTGCCGCCGCCGGACACCAGGACCACAATATTTTTCATGGCAATCCCCTGCTTATTCTAAAATAACGCCTTCGTCGCCTTCCACCAGCTCGCCCAGAATGTAAGCGTCCGGCTCGCCGTTGGCCTTCAGCACTTCCAGGGCCTTTTCGGCGTCTTCCTTGGCCACGCAGACCATCATGCCAACGCCCATGTTGAAGGTGTTGTACATATCCCGTTCCGGCACCTTGCCCATCTGCTGAATTAGCTCGAAAATGGGCAGGACGCGGACGTCGGATTTTTTGATCCTGGCGGAAAGGCCGTCCTTGATGGCCCGGGGCATATTCTCGTAGAAGCCGCCGCCGGTGATGTGGGCCACAGCCTTGACGCTGACGGCGTCAAAAAGGGCGCACATGGGCTTCACGTAGATTTTGGTGGGGGTGAGCAGGGTCTCGCCCAGAGGGCCGCCCAGTTTTTCCACAAAGGTGCGCAGGTCGGCGTTTTCCACGTTGAAGATTTTCCGCACCAGGGAGAATCCGTTGGAGTGGACGCCGGAGGAAGGCAGGGCGATGAGGACGTCGCCGGGAACCTCCGAATCCTTGTTGAGGATCTTGTCCCGGTCCACCAGGCCCACCGCGAAACCGGCCAGGTCATATTCCTCCGCGGGCATCATGCCGGGATGTTCGGCAGTTTCGCCGCCCACCAGGGCGCAGCCCGCCTGGACGCAACCTTCCGCCACGCCGGCCACAATCTGCGCCACCTTTTCGGGGACGTTTTTGCCGATGGCGATGTAATCCAGGAAGAACTGGGGCTTGGCGCCGCAGCAGATGATGTCGTTGACGCACATGGCCACGCAGTCGATGCCAACGGTGTCGTGCTTGTCCATGAGGAAAGCGATTTTCAGCTTGGTGCCCACGCCGTCGGTGCCGGAAACCAGCACCGGGTGGGTCATGCCGGTCATATCCAGCTCGTAAAGGCCGCCGAAACCGCCCAGACCCGTCAGGACGGAGGAATTCATGGTCCGGGCCACATGCTCCTTCATCAGTTCCACGGCCTCGTAGCCGGCGGTAACGTCTACCCCCGCCTGTTTGTAGGTATCGCTGTAGCTTTTCATAATGATTCTCCTTTTTCCTGTCTTTATTCTTTTCCGGTCCAGCAGTAGGTGCAGACCCGGTCGGCGGGCAGGCCGATGGATTCCAGCATCCCCTCCAGACTCTGATAGCGCAGGGTGGTGAAATCGAGCTTTTTGCCGATGGCTTCCACCATTTTCTGATACCGCTCGGTTTTGCTGTCGGCGTATTCGTCCAGGTGGTCGAAGCCGCCCTCGCCTTCCAGCTCCAGAATCGCCCGGCGGGTGATGAGCTCCAGCTCGGAGCTGGAACGGGAGAAGTTCAGGTATTTGCACCCGAAGAGGATGGGCGGGCAGGCGGAACGGATGTGAACTTCCTTGGCGCCGCTGTCGTAAAGGAACTGGACGGTGCCGCCCATCTGGGTGCCGCGGACGATGGAGTCGTCGATGAACAGCAGCCGCTTCCCGTGGATGAGCTCCTCCACGGGGATGAGCTTCATGTGGGCCACCAGGTCGCGCATGGACTGGTTGGTGGGCATAAAGCTGCGGGGCCAGGTGGGGGTATATTTAATGAACGGGCGCGCAAAAGGATAGCCCGACTGGTTGGCATAGCCTACGGCGTGAGGGGTGCCGGAATCCGGGATGCCGGCCACATAATCCACTTCCACGTTGTCATTCCTGGCCAGAATGGCGCCGCAGCGGTTGCGCATGGCTTCCACATTGACCCCCTCATAGCTGGAGGTGGGGTAGCCGTAATAAATCCAGAGGAAGGCGCAGATCTTCATTTCGTCCCGGGGCGCGGATTTGACCTCCACCTTCAGATCCCGGTCGATGAGGACGATTTCCCCCGGTCCCAGCTCCCGCAGGGGGGTATAGCCCAGGTTCAGGTAGGAGAAGGACTCAAAGGAAGCGCAGACCGCGTCCTCCTTGCTCCCCAGGATAATGGGGGTCCGTCCGTATTTATCCCGCGCCGCGTAAATGCCGTCTTTGGTGAGCAGCAGGATGCTCATGGAGCCGTCGATGACTTCCTGGACATGCAGAAGTCCGGAAACCAGGTCCTCCTTCTCGTTGATGATGGACGCCACCAGCTCGGTGGCGTTGACCTTGCCGCCGCTCATTTCCAGAAAATGCAGGCCGCCCCGGGAGAGCGCCCTTTCGATGAGCTCCTGCTCGTTGTTGATGCGCCCGACCGTCGTGATGGCGTAATTCCCCAGGTGAGACCGGACAATGAGGGGCTGGGGCTCGTAGTCGCTGATGCAGCCGATGCCCATCGTGCCCTTCATTTCCTCCACGTCCTTCTCGAACTTGGTCCGGAAGGGGGAATTCTCAATGTTGTGGATCGCCCGCTCGAAGCCCTTGTCGGAATAGACGGCCATGCCGCCCCGCCGGGTGCCCAGATGGGAGTGGTAGTCCACGCCGAAAAACAGATCCATTACACAGTCGTTCTTGGAAACGACGCCAAAAAAACCGCCCAAATCTTGGTTCCTCCTTTAAAAAATCAGCCGTTCACTTCCGCCTGGAGCTTTTCGTCCTTGGCGGCAACTTCCTCCGCCATCTGAATCTTAGCGGCGGCGAGCTTTTCGCTCAGGGTATCGTCCGAAAGGGCGAGCATCTGAATGGCGAGATACGCCGCATTGGCCGCCCCGTCGATGGCGACGGTCGCCACCGGGATGCCCTTGGGCATCATCACCGTGGCAAGCAGCGCGTCCAGGCCGTCCAGCGCCGCCGACTTGATGGGGATGCCGATGACCGGCAGGGTGGTGTGGGCCGCCAGGACTCCCGCCAGATGGGCGGCCATGCCCGCAGCCGCGATGATAACGCCGAAGCCCTTGTCTTTCGCCGCGGAGGCAAATTCCGCCGCCTGAGTGGGGGTGCGGTGCGCGCTCATGACGTGGACCTCAGTCTCCACTCCGTATTCCTTCAAAACGGCGACCGCTTTTTTCACGGTGCCCCAATCGCTGTCGCTGCCCATGATTACTGCAACTTTTTTGGACATCTTCCATTCCTCCGTTTGAATTGAAATCCCCTTGCCTGTCCCGCTCCGGACGGCTCCGGAAAATGAAAAAGCCGCGACCCTATCTGAAAATCGCAGCACATTCCCGCGCCGGGCGGGCATTCCTAGTAACGAGCGGCATTCCGCCGGAGAGCCCCAAGCGCCGGCCAGCCAACCATCCCAGCCATGCCCAACGCCTCCTTCCAGCCCACCGGATTTCTGAAAAACACTCTATACTTATTTTAAAGCAAATCCGCCCGTTTGGCAAGGCATAATACTCCACAAATCGCCTATTTTCATTCCGGGCCTTTTGTGCAGAAAAACCGACTGTTTTCCGCCCTTTTTGACGTCTCCCGCAGGTTTTCGGATTTTTCAGGAGAATCTGACGCAAAATTCTCCGCCGCCTATTTACAAAACCGGCCATCTTTTATATAATAGAGGGAGAATAAAAACCAAAGGAGTGTTTTTCATGCAGGACCTTTCCGCTATCAAGGATCAAATCTGTGACGTGTGCCACAAAATGTGGCAGCTGGGCTGGGTTGCCGCCAACGACGGCAACGTCTCCGTCCGTCTGGACGACGGCACCTTCCTCGCCACTCCCACCGGCATCAGCAAGAGCTTCATCACCCCCGAAAAGCTGGTGCGCATCAACGACAAGGGCGAAGTGCTCGAAGGCGAGCCCGGCTATAAGCCCTCCTCCGAGATCAAGATGCACCTGCGCTGCTACAAGGAGCGCCCGGACGTCAACGGCGTTGTTCACGCCCATCCTCCCACAGCCACCGGCTATGCCGTGGCCGGCAAGAGCCTGGACGAATACTCCATGATTGAAACGGTCATCGCCATCGGCTCCATCCCCCTGACCCCTTACGGCACCCCCTCCACCAACGAGGTGCCCGAGGCCATCGCGCCCTACCTTCAGGATCACGACGTGCTGCTTCTGCAGAACCACGGCGCCCTCACCGTTGGCGCGGACCTGCTCACCGCCTACTACCGCATGGAAACCCTGGAGCTGTTCGCCAAGATCAGCCTGAACGCGCATCTGCTGGGCGGCGCCAAGGAAATCCCCATGGAGCAGATTAACAAGCTGATGGACCTGCGGGTCAACTACTACAAGGTGACCGGCCGCCATCCCGGATACAAAAAATACCCCTCCAAGGACTAACGCCCCTGTCCGCCCCGGGAAGCCCCTCCGGCTTTCCGGGGATTTTCTGTGTCCCGGGGGACATTCCGGCGGCTCTACGCTCCGCAGAGAGCCGGAATTCTACGCCCCGTGTGTGTTCATCCGCCCGAAATATCCGGTATTCTGTAAACAGAAAGGAGGGACCGGGATTGGACCAGGTCAAAATCGGCAGATTCATTGCCGAAACAAGAAAAGCGCAGAATCTCACCCAGCGCCAGCTCGCCGACGCGCTGTCCATCAGCGACAAGACGGTTTCCAAATGGGAGTGCGGCAAAGGGCTGCCGGAAGTCTCGCTGATGCTCCCCCTGTGCGGCGCACTGCGCATCACCGTCAACGACCTGCTTGCCGGCGAGCGGGTCGCCCAAGCAGATTATCAGAAGAAAGCGGAGGAAAACATGATGAATTTGATGCAGGAAAATCAGGAAAACAAAAAGCGGATGATCCTGTCCGCAATCTGCGGCGGACTCACCGTAATCGCCGTCTGTTCGCTGGTTGTGATCGCGGCTTATATCCGGATGCCGGCGGCGGCGCGGATTGCCCTGATTGTATTCGCCGCCCTGACGGCGGCTGTGGGGATCGGGGCGGCGGCCGCGCTGGAAGTCAACGCCGGGCATTATGAATGTCCCCACTGCGGGGCGCTTTTTGTCCCGACGCTGGCAGAATATGTAAAAGGGTACCACACCTTCACCCGCCGCAGGCTGCAATGCCCCCACTGCGGCAAAACGGGGATGTGCCGGCACCGCATTGTGCGCTGACCCCCGCTTGTGCCGGCCTTTGCCTTGTGCTATAATAGGGGAGAAAACAGATCGATTCAGCAAAGGCGGGGTGCTTTTATGCAGCAGAAAACGGACGCGCCGGAGGAAATCCAAATCCGGGGCGCGCGGGTGCACAACCTGAAAAATATCGATGTCAACGTGCCGTTGAACAAAATCGTCGGCGTTGCCGGCGTGTCCGGGTCAGGGAAATCCTCCCTGGCCCTGGGGGTGCTTTACGCCGAAGGCTCCCGGCGCTATCTGGAGGCGCTGTCCACCTACACCCGGCGGCGGATGACCCAGGCGGCCAAGGCCGATGTGGACGAGGTGCTCTACGTCCCGGCGGCGCTGGCGCTCCACCAGCGCCCCGGCGTCCCCGGCATCCGCAGCACCTTCGGCACCGGGACAGAGCTTTTAAACAGCCTGCGCCTGATGTTCTCCCGCCTCGCGAGCCACCGCTGCCCCAACGGCCACTATCACCCGCCCACCCTGGCCGTGGCAGCGGGGCAGGAGCTTGTCTGCCCGGAATGCGGCGCCCGGTTTTACGCCCCCGGCGCGGAGGAACTGGCTTTCAACAGCCAGGGCGCCTGCCGCAAGTGCGGGGGCACCGGCGTCGTCCGCACCGTAGACCCGGACACCCTGGTCCCCGACGATTCCCTCACCATCGACGAGGGGGCGGTGGCGCCCTGGAACACCCTGATGTGGTCGCTGATGACCGACGTCTGCCGGGAAATGGGGGTGCGCACCGATATCCCCTTCCGGGACCTCACCGACCGGGAAAAGGACATCGTTTTCCACGGCCCCGCCGTCAAAAAGCACATCTTTTACCACGCCAAAGGCTCCAACCAGGCGGGGGAACTGGATTTTACCTACTTTAACGCCATCTACACCGTGGAAAACGCCCTGTCCAAGGTGAAGGATGAAAAAGGGATGAAGCGGGTGGAAAAATTCCTCCGGGAGGACCCCTGCCCCGACTGCGGCGGGACCCGTCTCTCCGAGGCGGCGCGCGCCCCCCGGCTGCGGGGAATCGGGCTGGAAGAAGCCTGCCGGATGACCCTGGCGGAGCTGTCCGAATGGGTGGCCGGGGTCCCCGGTTCCCTGCCGGAGGAGATGCGCCCCATGGCGGAAAGCATCTGCGAATCCTTCGCCGCGGCGGCCCGGCGGCTCCGGGAGCTCGGCCTGGGCTACCTTGCCCTGGACCGCGCCGCCTCCACCCTCTCCACCGGCGAGCGCCAGCGGATGCAGCTGGCCCGGGCGGTCCGCAACCGCACGACCGGGGTATTATACGTGCTGGACGAACCGTCCATCGGGCTGCATCCTGTCAACATTGCGGGCCTCACCGCCGTCATGAACGACCTGAAGGCCGACGGGAACTCGGTCCTGCTGGTGGACCATGACACCCAGATTCTTTCGGAAGCGGACTGGATCATCGAAATGGGCCCCGACGCCGGCGCCGAGGGCGGGCGGGTAATCGCCGAAGGGACCGTCCCCCGGCTGGCGGAAAACCCCGCCTCCCGCATCGGCCCTTTTCTCTCCGGAAAGGAGCAGGCCCGGATGCGGCCCCCCGTCCCGGAGGAGGAACTGTTTGCCGAAGGGAAAATCCGCCTCTCCACCGGGGCAATCCACACGGTAAAGCCCCTGGAAGCGGTCATTCCCAAAGGGCGGCTTACCGCCGTCACCGGCGTTTCCGGCTCCGGCAAGACCACCCTCATCCTGGAAAGCCTCATCCCCGCCCTGGAATCTTCCATTGCCGGGACAAAGCTCCCGCCCCACGTCAAGGCGGCGGAGGCCCCGGGCATCGGGCGGGTCAAGCTCATCGACGCCACCCCCATCGGAATCAACGTCCGCTCCACCGTGGCCACCTATGCCGGCGTCCACGACGAGCTGCGGAAAATTTTCGCCAGGACGCCGGACGCCAAACGCCTCGGGTACAAGGCGGGGGATTTCTCCTACAACACGGGGAAGCTGCGCTGCCCGACCTGCGACGGCACCGGTTCCATCAGCCTGGATGTGCAGTTTCTGCCGGATGTGGAAATCCCCTGCCCGGAGTGCCGCGGCTCCCGCTACGCCAGGGAAGCCGAAAGGGTGAAGCACGCGGACAAATCGGGGCAGGCCTTTTCCCTTCCGGAACTGATGGCCATGGACATCCGCACCGCGCTCTCCGCCTGCGGGGGGATGAAGCTGGTCCGGCAGCGCCTGGAGGTGCTGCAGAGCCTGGGGCTCGGGTATCTCACCCTGGGGGAGGCAACCCCCAGCCTCTCCGGCGGGGAAGCCCAGCGCCTGAAGCTCGCCAGCGAGATGGGACGGGGGCAGGCGGACACCGTCTTTGTTTTCGATGAGCCCACCATCGGCCTGCATCCGCTGGATGTGCGGACGCTGCTGGAGGTTTTCCGGACCCTCATCCGGAACGGCGCCACCGTGGTGGTCATTGAGCATGACCTGGATGTCATCCGCAGCGCCGACTACGTCATCGACATGGGACCGGGCGGCGGAGAGCAAGGCGGGCGCATTGTGGCGGCAGGCGCCCCGGCCCAAATTGCGGAGAATCCTGCCAGCATAACGGGGCGGTTCCTGTAAGGGGGAACCGGCATTTTGCTCAATAACATCCTTTGCAGGATTTATAATGTTGATATTTTACCTAAACAGCATAATTCCGGTCATGCTGTTTTCTTTTTGCCCTGATTTTGCAAGGCTCCGGGATTGCTTTATATATATTATACAAAAAAAAAAAAATGGTGTTGATTTTGT
>DVFM01000060.1 GCA_018713245.1 Candidatus Merdivicinus intestinavium | reverse complement strand
TCTCGTTTTCATCGGCATCCTGGCCGCTCTTGGCCTCCAGAGCCTTGTCAACGCCCATGGCGATGTCGCCGGACTGCTCGTCGATGGAGGTGATGACGGCGCAGGTCTGGCCGTCAAAGCCGTATTTGGCCCGGTCGTAGCCGATGCCCACCACGACTTCGCGCACCAGCTTCGGGATATCCACATAGCAGGAGGTGGAAATTTCCCCCATGACCATCACCATGCCGGTGGTGCAGCAGGTCTCGCAGGCCACCCGTCCGTCCGGGTCCTGCTCCAGAATGGCGTCCAGCACCGCGTCAGAAATCTGGTCGCAGATTTTGTCGGGATGTCCTTCGGTCACCGACTCAGAGGAAAAAAATGTACGTGCCATCGTTTTGGTTCTCCTTTCTCTCCCGCGCCGGCGGGAGTTCCCATAAAATAAGTTCAGCGCCGCCCCGTTTCCGGGGCCGTCAGCAGGAAAGATTCCAGTGCAAACAAAAAAGCGCTCTGCATCGAGCGCTTCCAGTTCTTTGGCAAACCTCATCTCTCGACTGCGTCGCAGGAAATGGCACCTTTCCGGTTTCCCGGGAGGTTGTCGTGGCTTCACAGGTCCTGTTCCTCCGCCACTCTTGATAAGGTAATTATCGGTATTATTGTAGCAGACGCGGAGGGTTTTGTCAATGGCGCAGGCCCATATTTTCGCGCTGTTTCGGCAAAATAAACGCCGCGCCCCCGGGATGCCGGCGGGTTTTCCGGGGTTTTTGGGGCAATTTATAAAAAACAAACATTTTTTCTCTTGACAATTGAAAGGATTGCTTTTACAATGAAAATGAATCATGCAAACAGAGAGGACTTGTCTATGGAAGAAAAACACAAATCGAACGTCCGCCGGGCCGTTACCGTGTGCGCCTGGTTTATCGCGGCAGTGATGGTGCTTTTTCTGGGCGGGTTTATCTGGTATCACTGGGACTCCCTGTATGCAATTTTTCAAAGCGAAAACGCCGCCGCCATGCTTCAGGAATTTATCGGCGGTTTCGGCGTGTGGGGGGCGCTGATCCTCATCCTGTTCCAGGTGGGCCAGATTGCCATCGCCTTCCTTCCCGGGGAACCCATTGAGCTGGCCTCGGGAATGATGTACGGCGGGATTCTGGGCGCGCTGCTCTGCCTCATCGGGGTGCTGATCGGGACCTACCTTGTGTTTTTTGTCGTACAGAAGCTGGGGAGCGGCGTCATTGCCGCCTTTCACGACGAATCCAAAGTAAAAAAGATCAATAAGCTCTCGGTTTTCCGCTACAGCCGGAACGCCGAGCTGATGACCTTTATCCTGTTCCTCATCCCCGGCCTGCCCAAAGACTTTTTCACCTTTATTGCCCCGCTCACCCCCATCAGCATCCACCGCTTCGTCCTCATCTCCACCCTGGGCCGCGCGCCCGGAATGCTGATTACCACTTACGCCGGCGTCAGCCTGCTGGAGGGGAATTATCTGCTTGCCGTAGCGCTGTACGGGGTTCTCGGTCTCTGCGCTCTGATCGGCGTGATTTTTTACCGGAGGATGGTAAAGGAAGAAAAGGCGGCAGAGGAAAAAAAATAATTACGGAAAGGAATTCATTATGAACGTTCTAATTGTCGGATGCGGCAAAGTCGGTGCGGAACTGGCCGCCACCTTGAGCCGGGAGGGTCACAGCGTCACCATTGTGGACGCCAATGAATCCGCTTTTGAAAAGCTTCCGCCGGATTACAGCGGTTACTGCACAGCGGGCATCCCCATCGACCGGGATGTCCTGCGGGAAGCGGGCATTGAAAACTGCGACGCTTTGGCAGCGGTCAGCCCCGACGACAACACAAATATCATGGTCTGCCAGGTGGCGAAAGAGTATTTTGAGGTGGAAAACATCGTAGCGCGCATTTACGACCCCCGGCGGGAAAACGTCTTTACCCACTTCGGGCTGCGCACCATCTGCCCCACCAACCTGACGGTGGAAACGGTAAAGAACCTCCTGATGGAGGAGGAGAACAAACAGATCCTCGTCGGCCAAAACACCTTCAGCTTCCACACCATTCCCATCACCCGCAAGATGGCGGGCCTTCTTACATCGGAACTTGACCTCGGGGAAGGCCAGGCCCCCTTCGCGGTCCGCCACGCCGATGGCTCCGTGGTCCTGGCCGCCAATTCCACGGCCGTCCTGCACGCCGGAGATACACTGATTACAGCCGCAGTTGTAGACTGACGCGGCAGGAAAGGAGCCATTATGAAAATTGTCATTGTAGGCGGCGGCACGGTCGGGTACTACCTGGCCAAAGCCCTGCTGGAGCATTCCCACGAACCGACGGTTATCGAATCGCGCAAAGAAGCCTGCGCGCGGCTCGCAAACGACCTGGATATCCCCGTAATTCTGGGGGACGGCACCACCATCGAATCCCTGCAGGAGGCCGGCGCGGACAAGGCCGACGCCCTGATCGCCGTATCCGGCCGGGATGAAATCAACCTCATCGCCTGCCAGCTGGGACGGCTGGAATTCCACATCCGCCGCACCATTGCCAAGGCGAACAATCCCAAAAACGCCGATGTGATGCGCACGCTGGGGGTGGATATCGCCGTTTCCAGCATCGACGCCATCACCCGCCTGATGGAGCGGGAAGTGGACATGTCCACAATCAAGCACCTGATCTCCCTGAACCAGGGCGAGGCGTCCATTTTTGAGATTGTCCTGCCCAACGACTTCAAATATTCCGGCAAGAAGCTCTCGGATATCCGGTTCCCGGAGCAGATGGTCATTGTCTCGGTGGAACGCAGCGGCGAACTGCTGATCCCCCGCGGCAACACACTGATCTTTTCGGGGGACAAAATGCTGATCCTGGCTAAGGATTCCGCCCTTCATGAGGTAAAGGAGAAACTGCGGCTGACGAATTAAAGGGGGCGCCTATGCTGAGTGAAAAAGGGAAGCGGATCTACGACTACATCCGCGACTGCATCCTGAACCACGGGTTTTCCCCAACCGTGCGGGAAATATGTGAAGAACTGGGGATTAAATCCACTTCCACCGTTCATTATTACCTGAAGGAGCTGACGGAAGAAGGCTATATCATCAAGGACAGCATGAAAAAGCGCACCATCAAGCTGCCCTCGTCCGACTCCTGCGCCGTTCCCCTTCTGGGGACCGTCACCGCGGGACTTCCCATCACCGCCATCGAGGAGGTGGAGGAGTACATTCCCGTCCCCAACCTGCGGGGAAATTCCGACAGCTATTTTGCCCTCCATGTGCGGGGCGACAGCATGGTCGGCGCGGGGATTCTGGACGGCGACATCATCGTTGTCAAAAAGACCCCTGTCTGCCGCAACGGGGACATTGTCGTGGCCCTGATCGAGGACGAAGCGACGGTGAAGCGCTTTTACAAGGAAAAGGGCTATTTCCGCCTGATGCCGGAAAACCCGGCTTACGAACCCATCATCGTGGAGGAAGTGACGATTCTGGGGAAGGTGGCCGCGCTGGTGCGGAATTATTAAGGCTGCTTCCGGCCGGATGAAACGGTCTTGGCCGGGCGGTAAACCCGGCAAAAGGCGAACAGGGGGACGGGGAATCCGTCCCCTCTTTATTTCCGGCGCGGAAGCGAGGGGGGAAGAGGATGAAAAGAGACTGGACAGAGGCCCTTTGGGCGGTATTTTTCCCGAAGCAGTGCCCGTTCTGCGGGAAAACCATTCCCCGCCGGGAGCTTTGCTGCGCAGACTGCGGCGGCGCCCTCCCCTGGCTCCGGGAAGAGCGGGAGCTTCCCGGACTGGACGGGGCGTTCATCCCCTTTGCCTATGAGGGCGGGCCGGAGGCTGCCGTCCGCCGGCTGAAATTCCACGGCTGCACCGGCCGGGCCCGCAGCCTTGCCCCCTATCTGGCCGGGGCGCTGGAGGGCGAACGGTTTGACTGCATCGTCCCCATCCCCATGTCCCGGAAGGGGAAGCGGCGGCGGGGCTACAACCAGGCCGAGCTGCTGGCCCGGTTCCTCAGCCGCGAAACCGGCATCCCCTGGGAGCCGGCCCTGGAAAAGGTCCGGGAGACCGCCGAACAGCACACCCTGAGCGCCCGGGAGCGGCGGGGAAACCTGAAGGGCGCATACCGGCTGCGGAACGGGGCGGCTGCTGCCGGGCGCTCCATCCTGCTCTGCGACGATGTTGCCACCACCGGCGCCACCTTCCGGGAGGCGGCCGAAACGCTGCGGCGGGCCGGAGCTTCCCGCGTGGCGGCGGCTGCCGTCTGCAAAACGCGCCGCAGCGGGCCGGAAGGGGGCGCGGCCTGATGGCGTCCTCCCAGCACATCTACCGCACCCTCCGGCAGGAGATTCTGAGCCTTGCGCTGGAGCCGGGGCAAAAGCTCCGGGAAGAGGACCTGGCCGCCCGCTTTTCCGTCTCCCGGACGCCGGTCCGGGCCGCCATCTCCCGGCTGGAGGCGGAACGGCTCATCCGGGTGGAGCCGCGCAAGGGGACCTTTGTCTCCGAAATCGACCTGGACTATGTCCGCCAGCTCATCTTCCTGCGGACGTCGGTGGAGCTGCGGATGCTGCCGCTCCTCTGCCGGGAGCAGCCCGCGGCCCTCTGGGAGGCGATGGAGGAAAACCTGGCGCGCCAGAAGCGCCTTCTGGAAGAAGGGCCGGAGCCGTCCCGGTTTTACCGGCTGGACAACCGCTTTCACGAGCTTTATTTCTCCCATCTGGGGATGGACGCCGTCTGGAAGCTCCTCCAGCAGTTCCACGTCCATTACACCCGCTTCCGGGTGCTGGATATGCGCCAAAGCGGGCTGTTTTCCCAGTTTTACGAGGAGCACAGAAGGCAGCTCGACCTGCTCCGCGCCGGCGGCGAGGAGGCCCTTTCCCGGCTGATTGTCCGCCACCTGGAAAGCCCCCTGGAGCGCGTAAACAGGCAGAACCTACAAAAGGAAAGTGCGGCTTCTTCCAGCTTTGTTCAGAATTTTTCTTGAAATTCAGCCGGATATCCGCTATAATAATAGAAAATTAAATCTTTTCGGTGCAGATTCCGCCGTTTTGGGCGGGTTTGGCATAAAATAATTTGCGCCGCATCCTTTTGCGGGAGCGGCAGCAGGAGGAATGATTTTATGAGCAACAAAGCATCCGCAAAGACCCTGGGAATGGTACAGCTCGCGCTGCTGGGGGCGCTGATCTTTATTCTGGCCTTCACGCCGTTTCTCGGCTATATCCCGCTGGGCGTCACCCGCGCCACCATTGTCCACATCCCCGTGATTATCGGTTCCCTGCTGCTGGGGCCGAAAAAAGGGGCGGTGCTGGGCTTTCTGTTCGGCGTGACCAGTTTTCTGCAAAACTCCTTTATCTCCCCCAACATCACCTCCTTCACCTTCACCCCCCTCTATTCGGTGGGGGATTTCCACGGGAACGGCTGGAGCCTGGTGATCTGCTTTGTTCCGCGGATTCTGGTGGGGGTTGTGCCGTACTATGTTTATAAGCTCTTCATGAAGTGGCTGTCGGCCAAAAAAGGCGGGCAGAGCGTTTCCCTCGCCGCTGCGGGCCTCGCCGGCTCGCTGACCAACACGCTGCTGGTGATGAACCTCATCTATTTCTGCTTCGGCAATCAATACGCCGCCGCCAAGGAAGTTGCCTCCGGCCTGTACGGCGTAATTTTGAGCGTGATTTTTATCAACGGCGTCCCGGAGGCCATTGTGGCCGCCCTGCTCACCGCGGTGATCTGCAAGGCGCTGTTCCGGGTCATGAAAAAGAACCGGATTTAAGGAAAATTGACAAGGAGCGTGCTTTTCATGCTTTTAGCCTTAGACGTAGGCAATACCAACATCTGCATCGGCTGCATTGAAGGAGAAAAAATCCTTTTCACCGGCCGTCTTTCCACCGACCGGAACAAAACCGCCGATGAATACGCCATCAGCTTCAACAGCATCCTCCGCCTTTACGGCCACCATGCGGCGGACATTGACGGAAGCATCATTTCTTCCGTGGTTCCGCCCCTCAATCAGGCGCTGAAGGACGCCGTCAGCCGGCTCACCGGCACGACGCCGCTGCTGGTGGGGCCGGGCGTCAAAAGCGGCCTCAACATTCTGCTGGACAACCCCGCCCAGGCGGGCAGCGACCTTGTGGTGGACGCCGTGGCGGCCATCGCCCAGTATCCCAAGCCACTCATCATCATCGATATGGGCACCGCCACCACCATGTCGGTGGTCAACGATCAGGGCAGCTATCTGGGAGGACTGATTCTCCCCGGCGTCAAAATTTCTCAGGACACCCTGACCGGGCGCACCTCCCAGCTCCCGCGCATTTCGCTGGAGGCCCCCTCCCACGTCATCGGGCACAACACCATCGACTGCATGAAGAGCGGCGCCATTTTCGGCCAGGCCGCCATGCTGGACGGGCTCATTGAACGCATTGAGGAGGAGCTGGGGCAAAAGGCCACCGTCGTCGCCACAGGCGGGCTGGCGGGCTGCATCGTCCCCTACTGCAAGCGGGAAATTATTTACGACAACGATCTGCTGCTGAAGGGCCTGCGGATCATCTACGAAAAAAACGTCAAAAAGCCAAGCTGAAAAAGGCAGCCGCCCGGCAGGATTTCCGATCCGCCGGGCGGCTGTTTTTTCGGGGAAAAGCGAAGCCGAGTCTCGCGATGTGCGCTAAAACTGTTCCGCCATGGACCGAAGCTGCTGCTCGCAGTCGTCGTACATGTCCGCCAGGCGGTTGAGGTAGTTCGTGCAGTCCCGGATGTCCCGGTCGTAACCGACGAACAGGAAATCAATGGAGCCGATGGCAGCCTTGTTGAAGATTTCGTACCACTCCTGATTTCTCCGGAGGGAGTTCATCTCATCGTCCACATCTTCGATACGGCGCTGGATGTATTGGAGCTGGAGCGCCACGTTCCGAATCATGGGGATATCCAGGCGCAGGGTGTCGCCGGGGTCGAAATTCTGGAAGGGGTGGGTTATCGCGTAGCCGATTTTCCGGATTGCCTCCACCGCCGTGTTGATTTTATCCAGGCACCAGTCCCGAATCTCCCGGAAGCCGTTCTTCAGCGCCTTGCCGACCGGGGTGCTTTCCAGCCACTGGTCTAACCGGTCGAAAGCGCCGTTTACCGTGTCTACCGCAGTATGGACTATCTTCTCCAGCACCGGGTGGTCGCTCAGGAATTCGTCCAGCCCCTCCTGGGCGGCAACAATCAGCACCTGGGCCAGGGTCACAGCAAAGGCTTCCCTCTCCTCCAGCGTCATATCGTGGAACGTGTCCACAATATCGAGGGCCAAATCCAGATACCGGCCGTCGTTCCAGTCATCGATAAAGTCTTTGGCCATATCAGTGCCGCCGTAGGGGTTGCCCTTAAAAACAAACAGGAAAACTGCGTTGACAAAATTCCGGCGCTGATCCTCCGGCATGTCTTTGACCGTCCTGTCCAGCACCTCATTCAGGAAAACGCTGCGTTCGGTTCGCGTCCCCTCCTGATAGGAGCCGTCTTCATTGAACTGCCAGGAATAAAGGTCGTGCTGAAAAATGAAATTTTCGTCGCTCTTAACAAATGTCTGGTTCTCGTGGTCCTCCAGCAGCTGGCCGATGACGCTGTCCTCCGGCGCATAGGTCTGCATCCGGTCCTTCATCTGCTCGTAATCTTCCCGGAATGTGTCGTTGACGTCCCAGTAAAGGCCGGGGCCGTCCAGGTTCACCACCCGGTCGATCCGGTCCTGGACGCTGTCGTCCGCCGCAATCACGGCGTAATCCGCCAGCATCCCGCCTTTGGAGTGGCCGGATACAAACAGCCTGGAGCCGGGATTTTCGGCGGCAATCCGTTCCAGATATTCCAGTGCGTCCCGCTGCGCGGCGGCCTGCTCCTCGGACAGCAGGAGGAAATCCTCATACCATCCGGTGGCGGTGCCGTCGGTCCCGCGGAACACCACGGCGTTTCCGCCGCCGGGAATCCGGACACTGAGGGCGGCAAACTGCTCGCTGTTCACTTCGCTGAATTTGGCGGTAAAATCGGTGATTACCAGGCTGCTGTACCGCGGGCTGTCCCGCAGGGCGATGGCGAGGTTATACTCGTCGCTGCTCTGACAGAAGGGAAGGTACTCGTCCATCAGCCGCCCGATGGTCATATCCCCGTTGATATTCAGATGTTCAAACTTGAAATATGCCATCTGGCTGAGGACTGCAGCGTCGGTGTCCGTATAGTTGGATGCATTCACCGGCTCCTCTGCCCGATTGACCCAATCGATGATAT
Source organism: Candidatus Merdivicinus intestinavium (assembly GCA_018713245.1). Lineage (GTDB taxonomy): Bacteria > Bacillota > Clostridia > Oscillospirales > Ruminococcaceae > Merdivicinus > Merdivicinus intestinavium. Next base: position 42,545 of record DVFM01000060.1, on the reverse strand, counting down.
TCATTCATTTCCCTCCGTTTCAAACGCCTGGGCGATTTCCTCCGCATCCGGCTGAAAGCTGGCGGTCCCGTGGAGAAAAACCTCCCCGTCGGTGAACCGCAGGGTAATCCGCCCCCATAGCCCCTCGCCGTACAGGGCCTCGACAAAGGCGCCCGCCTTCTCCTCCTGCCCGTCCTTCCCCTCTGGAATCTGGATATCCCATTCCGCCAGAGGGGACGCGCAGGCGAAAAAGTCCGCCAGGGAGTCCTCTTCCTCCATCTGCTCAGAAAAAGGGGCGGCGGTGAGCTCCGCCGTCCCCACGGCATCCGGCCAAACGGTCTCTGCCAGGCTCTGAGCGGCTTCCTCCGCCCGGGGCCGCATCCAAACGAGGGGATAATTGTCCCGGATGTTCCCGCCGTCGGTGTCCATGCTCGCCTGGAACGTCTCTCCGCCGGATTCCAGCGTCACCACCATCGTCACCGGGCCGAAGGGGCCGCTGCCTTCCTCCAGCGCCGTTGTCGCGGTGCAGGAAACGCCGTAACGCTCCTCGACGCGCTCTACCGCCAGGTTCATCAGCTCCGGTTTGCTCAGGGAGCGCTGCCCTCCCGCGCAGCCTCCCAGCAGCCCGACCAAGAACAGTCCGGCCATCCAAATCCCCCCTCGTTTCATGCCTGCCCCTCCTTAATCCAGCCAGGAAAGCGTATTCCCGGCGGCGCGGTATTTTCTCGCTGTGGCTTCCAGCCGGAGCCTGCAAAGTTCCGCTCCTACGCCCTGGATGGAACTCAGGTCATTCGCCTGCTTCTCCAGATCCCGCGCAATCTGGTACAGTTCCGATACAATGCTGTTCAGCTGTGAGCGTGCCGCACTGTCCATGATTCTCCTCCTTCCGGCTTACCAGAGCCGCTTCGCCTCGGCCACGATATTCTCCTGGGCCTGGCGGTAGAGTTTTCCCGCGGCTTCAATCATCTGGGCGTAGGCTTCCATCAGGTCGGCCATCTGCTCCATGTTGTCCCGAAAGCCCTCGAACTGGGCCTCAAAGGCCAGCTGATCCGTGCCCGTCCAGCCTTTTTGCTGGGCGACGGTACGGAGAAGCCGTTCCGCAAGCCGCCGGTATTCGGAAGCGTCGCTCCGGATGCTGCTGGCGGCGCGCTCCATTTTCCGAAGGTCCGCATACAAGCTCTCCAATCCCGCCGCCCCCTCTCATCAGTTGAATGCTTCCGCGTTGTTGTTGATCTGGGATTCGGTGCTTTCATACACGCCGACGGTGTTGTCCAGGAAGGTGGCGTAGGCGTTGATAATATCCCGGTAGTTGCCGAAGGCCTTGTTGGCCAGCGCATCGAATTTCCCGCGGATGGAATCGGCTGCGGGGCTGCGCCAGGTGTTTTCCAGGTTGTGCATCTGGGCCTGGATTTCTTCCAGCTTGCTGGTCAGGCTGTCGTTCAGGCTGCGGATGGTGGATGCGGTTGCGGTAACTTCAGCAGTGGAAATCTGGATTCCTTCGATAGTAGCCATAATTCAATTCCTCCTCGAATCGTTTCTCAGTTGGTCAGGCGCTGCGCCTGGGCGACGCGGTCCTGCTGGGTTTCGGTGTAGAGCTTGGCGGCGTTGCGCAGGAATTCGCCGTACTCCATCATCAGGGTTTTCATGTTCTGGAAATCCTCCAGGAAGCCCTTGATCTGGTTGGTGAAAGCCACGTTGTCCGCGCCCTGCCAGGCGGCGGCCATATTGTCCACCTCGGTGAAAAGCCGGGTGTAAAGGCTTTCGTAATCGGCGGCCATGGTTTCGATGTTGCCTGCGGTGGTTTCCAGCTCCTTGGGCTGAACGGTGATTGACATTGCCATAAGTATTTCCTCCTTCAAATTCCCCGTGGGGTTTGTTTCTGTACTCAGTATAACATCCTGCGGGCCCGCCCGCAATATGTGACAAAAAACGTGACAGCATTTTTTGGTTTTCCGCACACATTCCCGGAGATGCGAAAGACCCGCCCCGAAGTTCGGGACGGGCCCCGGCATGCAGAGCAGCCGAATCTGCCGCGCCTGCCGCTATTGGAGCTTGGCGCCGCATTTTTCACAGAAACTCCCCGTGCAGGGCGCGCCGCACTGGGGGCAGGTCCCGGCGGGCGCATTTTTCCCGCGCCGGGGAGCGCGGGGCTTTTTCCCGGCGGGACCGCCGGGTTCCCGGGGCGGCTTTTCCTCCCGGACGCGGGAAGAAAAACCGATTTTCGTCAGGATGATTCCGGCCGCCAGCAAAACCGCCCCCGCCAGCAGGAACCAGGGGTAATAAAGCCACCGGCTCCCCCACTGGGAATCGGTAAAGAGCAGCCGGGTGCCGCCCGTCATGTAAGCGCCGATGCACCCCATCGCCAGCACAATGACCCCGGCCGCATCCAGGACAAGCCCGGCAAGGAACCGCTTAACCTTCCGAATCTTCATCGCCTATCTCTCCTTTCCTGGAGCCGCCCGTCTGCTGGAAGAAGTTGGAGGACGGACCCAGCAGGTCCTCCGCCGCAATCTCCTCCGGCGTGACGCCCAGGTCGAACTCCGCCTGGTCGTACATTCCGTTGTCCAGCACCAGCCGCAGCAGCATGTGGTAGGGGTCCTCCCCTTCGTCCGCCGTGAAGCGGAGCAGGTAGCTGCCGCTTACAAAGCTGCCCACCGTCTGATAGGCGGATGCGAGGTTCCCGCTTTCCTCCGCGCGGATAAAAGCGCCGCCGGTGCGGGTGCAGATGTCGTTGAGATACGCGGAATCCGCCGACGCAATGCCGATGGCGTAAACGGCAATTCCCTGGGACGCAAGCTGGGAAACAATGGTATCCATCTCCTCCGGGCTTCCGCCGTCCTCGCCGTCCGACAGCAGGACGATTACCCGGCTGCCGGAAACGCCGCTCAAAGCCTCCATGGCGGCCTTGAGCCCGCCGCCGATGTAGGTGCCGCCGTCCGCGGTCAGGGCATCCACCTGGCGCTGCACAACGCCCTGGGATTCGGTGACAGGGGAGAGAATCTCCGCCTGGTCGTCAAACGCCACCAGGCCGACCTTTGTCCCGCTGTCCATCCCCAGGATGAAGCTGCTGACGGCGCTCTTGGCGTTTTCCAGCCGCTCGCCCTCCATGCTGCCGCTGTGGTCCACCACCATGCAGATGTTGACGTCGGAGGCGTTTTCCTCATTCACCGCGGAAAGGCTGAAGTCGGAAAGCTGCCGCCCGTTGCGGTAAAGGCTCATGTCCTCCGCGGTGTAATCGCTCCCGTCCTCCTTTTCCGCGGCAAAGGAAACCTGGACGGTGATTTCCGGATAATTGGATGCGTCCACAGCCCCGATGTGGACCGACGAACGCAGCTCAATCAGGGTATCCAGCAGGAAGGTCCCGAAGGAGACCGGCTGCTGCGCTTCCTCATCCTCCCCGCCGCTCGAGTAGGAGTCGGTCAGCGGGTAAACGTCTACATTGACTAAGGACTGCCCCATGGCGGCCAGCAGCTCGCTCACCGCCGTTTCCGGCGTGGCGTTGGCAATCTGCTGTTCGGTGACGCCTTCGGCGTTCCGGTCAAAGGTAAGGCTCGCTTCATAGGCTTCGGTCACATGGCGGAGCTCAGACCACAGGTAGCCGCTGTCCTTGTAATCTTCCATCCGGGTGAACAGCTCCACCAGGTACTCCTCCGCGGTCAGGGTGTCCCCCAGCCGGTAATAGAGCGAGGCCAGGGTCAGGCTGTAGGCGGGGAGGTCCTCCGCCCGGGACGCCTTGATGTAATTGATGGCCCGCCGGACGGGAAGCTGGTCCGCCTGAAGGGAAAGGGAGCGGATTTCCTCTTCCTTTTCCGCAATCTGGCTTTGCAGTTCGAGAATTTTCCGCTGGTTTTCCTCCGCCTGGAGCTTGGCGTTCAATTCCTGCAGCTCCAGCTGTCTGCGCTCTTCCTCTTCCCAGATGCGCTGAAGCTCGGCGTCCGTTTCGCTTTCCATGGAGTAGGAGGACGCCCCTGCCGCCGCCATCTGGGCCAAAACTGCCCGGGACGGGAAGGAATCGTCCAGCTCCACCGCCTCCTGCATCAGGGAGAAGGCCGCGCCGGTGTCCCCCTGGACGCTGCTGAGCTGGGCGGCGGTTTTAAGCAGGAAGGGATCGTCGGCGGAGCCAAGCTGCGCCAGCTCCTGCTGAAGCTCGGCGCTCCATTCGCCGATGGCAATGCTGTGGCGGGCGTTGACGATGCCCTCCGCCGCGGTTTTGTCCGCCTGGGACAGGCTTAAGGACTCCTCCACGCGGCGGAGCGCCTGCGAAAGCCCGGTTTCGATGTTTTCGCCGGCATCGCCCTCCGCACAGAGGTTCTGAAGCTCCGCGATTTCGGTGCCGCCCACCTTTACCAGGTACTTCTGCGCCGCGTCCTGGGCCACGGAATACCGTTCCTGATATCCCAGGCTGATGAGGACCAGCTGCGCGGAAGCGCCGTTGGGCGAAATGCTGTAAGCGTTTTCCGCCGCGCTGCGGGCTTCGCCGTAGTCGGAAAGCTCCATCAGCCGGCAGGCTGCGTAGTTATAGCGCTGAATCTGCCTGTTCTGCTGCCAGGCCTGGTAAAGCGGCACCGCCGCCGCAATCAGGCCCGCCGCGATGAGCAGAGCCGGCAGGATCTTGCCGGTCAGCAGCTTTTTCTTCCGGAATATCCCGATGAGCAGGAACACGATCCCGGCCAGGGCCGCAGCCCCGCCGATTCCGGCAACAATCCACTGGATCACCGTCAACGGGAATCCCCCCTCTCCATTACGTCTACATCAATCCGGTTCAGCCGGTAAAAGACCTGCTGCAGGTCCGAAAGGTCCCCCAGCGGGTTGTCGCGGATCATCAGCGTCCGCAGATTGGCAAGCCCCGTCAGGGCCGAATAATCCGAAACCTGGTTGCCGTACATCCAAAGGGCGTTCAGGCTCTGGAGCCCCGCCACCACCGAAATGTCCGAAACCTGGTTGTCGGAAAAGTCCAGATAGGTGAGCCCCAGCATTCCGCCCACCGCGTCGATGCTGAAAATCCGGTTGCCCCAGACGCCAAGGCTGGTCAAAGAGGTCAGGGATTTCAGCGCGGAAATGTCGGTGATCTCATTCCAGCCGAGGCAAAGCCGCCGGAGGCTGTACACCTGCCCGATGGGCGAGACGTTCCGGAGCCCTACATGCAGCAGGGACAGTTCTTCCAGCCGGGTGCAGTTTTCGATGCCGGAGGCATCCAGTTCCTCCTGCCAGGCAATCGTCAGGCTCTTCAGGAAGGGCATGTACTGGAGGTCCGCCAGACTGCGGATGTCCCCCAGGCTGCTGGAGGAATACCGCTGGGTGCTGTAGCCGTCCTGGGTAAAGGTGACGGCGCCCTCATTGAGCTCGTTCCCCACAATGGAAAGGGAGGTAATCCGCTCCACATCCTCGTTGTAAAGGGGGTCCCGGGTGGACTGGCCCAGAAGCTCGCAGACCAGGTCGTGAAGGGCCTCGTCCTGGAACACCACTTCGGTCCGCTCCACATTGATGGTGTATTCCGCCTGAGCCGGATCGCTCGTGTATCCCCGGGCGCTGACCGCGACGGCGCGGATGGTGGTGTCCCCGTTGGGGAGGACCACCGGCTCCTGATAAATGGGCGATTCCTCGTCGGGTTCGGTGCCGTCCAGGGTGTAGCGGATTACGCAGCCGTTTCCGGCCTCCATTGCCACTTCCTGGCGCTGGTCATAGCTGCCCGCTTCCAGGGTGAAGGTAGGCGGCTGGGGATGGGCTTCCTCGTAAAGATGCCGGATTTCCTCGCTTTCCACCTGGGAAATGGCGGTTTCCAGCAGGGCTGCCGCTTCCTCCAGCCTTCCCAGCCGGATGTACAGTTCGGAAAGCTGGGCATAGGCCGCTTCGTTCTGGCTGTCCAGCTCCAGCAGGCGCAGGTAGGCGGCTTCCGCCTCCTCGTAATTCTGGGCGCCGTTGTAGGACTGGGCCAGGCCCAGGCAAGCCTCCACGTTTTTGGGGTCCACTTCCACCGCTTCGGTGAAGCAGACAATGGCGTCCTCATAGCTCAGTTCAGAGAGATACCGCTGGCCGGTGGAGACATTCTCCCGGACCTGGCGGGTTTCCGCCTGCTTGGAAAGGAAGATGGAGATGCCGATGGCCGCGGCCGCAATCACCACCAGGATGCAGCACGCCGCTACCAGCCATTTTCCCTTGCCTTTCTTCGGGAGGGGCTGTTCTCCGCCGGGCTCAAAATGCTCGCCGTCCCCGGCTTCCGGGGGGATGGGCGGGAATGTCCCGTTTCCTCCGGCTTCCGGCTGCTGTTCAGGCCGGAACGCTTCCGCGGCGGGAATTTCCGGCGTTGCCCCCTGCGCGGCAGGCTGCTCCGCCGGAATATCCAGGAGGGTCGTTCCCTCATCCGCGGGCTGTTCCCCCGGAATGTCCAGAAGGGTGGTCCCCTCATCCGCGGGCTGTTCCCCCGGAATGTTCAGGAGGGTGGTCCCTTCATCCGCGGGCTGTTCCCCCGGAATGTCCAGAAGGGTGGTCCCTTCGTCCGCAGGCTGTTCTCCCGGAATATCCAGAAGGGTCGTCCCCTCATCCGCGGGCTGCTCCCCTGGAATGTCCAGAAGGGTCGTCCCCTCATCCGCGGGCTGCGCCTCCGGAATGTCCAGGAGGGTGGTCCCTTCGTCCGCGGGCTGTTCTCCGGGGTTGTTCAGAAGAGTTGTCCCCTCATCCGCAGGGGGTTCTGCATCCGGAATATGCAGAAGAACCGTCCCCTCATCCGGTTGGGGCGGCGGGGGCAGCGGACTGCCGCACCCGGCGCAGAAGCGGGCGCCGTCAGGATTTTTCCGCCCGCATTTCATACAATACATGCTGTTTTCCTCCGTCTGTCACTTTTTAAATTCCTGATGGCCGTATTCCTGGTCAAAGGTCTCCCGCAGCTTTTTCCAGCGCCTTGCCAGCAAAAGCCGGGAGACGATCAGCCCGGCGGCGGACAGGACAAATCCCGCCGCCCCGCCAATTATCATCCAAAAACCCATCATTGCGCTCCTTCCGCGGGGATCTGGCCGAACCAGCCGCCCCGAATGAGCTGCTGGACCGCATTTTCCAGCGTCTGCATCTGGGGGTCGCTGACGCCGTTCGCCGCCGCCGTCTGGTATGCCTCCACCGCCTGATTATACAGCTCCGGGATCCGGGAATAGTCCCGCTCCTCATTGGGTTTATCCCCTTCCCGCTGGATGACAAGGAAGGCCAGATCGCGGTAGCTCCGGTAATCCGAGGGGTCCTCCTCAGACAGCGCCGTCAGCTCCGCTTCCGCCGCGTCGTAATCCCCCAGCAGCCGGCAGACGGAGGCCAGATTGAGCCGAACCTCGGCCGAGGTGTTCCCCTTGTCCTCCAAAAGCTGCCAGCATTCCCGGGCGCGCTGGGCGGCGTCCGTCCTGGTTTCGTCCTGGGCGCAGATCTGGAGGCAGGTTTCCCCCAGGTCGGACACCAGCGCCGCGTCTCCGGGCAGGAGCCCCAGCGCTTCCTCCAGCACCTGCGCTTCCTGTTCCAGGTCGCCGCCCATGCCGCAGGCCCTGGCCCAAAAGAGATAGGCCCTGCGCCGCGTGCTCACCTCGGGCGCCGCGTAGCAGATGGAGCGGAACTGCTCGGCGGCCTGCTGCCAGTTCCCGTCCGCCAGCTTGAGCTCCGCTTCCACCATCTGGACCGACTGGTCGTCCATCCCGGCTTCCACAGCCTGATCGAGCGCCTCCTCTGCTTCCTCCGTCTGCATCATCCGCGCCAGAGAAATGGCATAATCCCGGTAATACTCCGGGTTTCCTTCATTTCGGGCCAGCGCCTCGCGGTAGCAGTTTACGGCGTCGACGTATTTTTCCTGCTCAAAATAGCCGGTTCCCATCAGGTAATAGAAATCCGCCGCCTCCCGGGGGTTCTCCTCCATGGCTTCCGCCAGCACCTCGCTGGTCAGGACCTGCTGCCCGAAAAAGACGCAGGCCTGGTAATTGCCCTGGTCGGCGTAGAGCATCATTTTTTCGTAATAGGCGCTGATGCGGGCGGCGTCCATGGAAATGGCGCTGTCATACTGGGAGAGGGCGGCGTCGTAGTCCCCCGCCTCCCGGCTGGCGTTGCCCGCCAGGACCAGGGAGGTGTAGGCGCTGTCGCCGTCCCGCCCCAGCTGCCGGACGCCCAGTGCCGCAACCAGAACGCTCCCCGCCATCAGCGCGGCGAACAGAACCGTCAGGAGCCCTTTGGTCCTTTGGAAGGAAGCATACCGCTTATCCCGCCGGTAGAGCTGGCGAAGGGCCTCCCCGGCTTCCTCCGCCGTCTGGAAGCGGTCCGCCGGGTCTGCCCGCATCATTTTTTCCACCGTGTCCAGAAAGGCTTCGCTGTAGCCCGTCTGGAAGGAGGAAAACGGCACCGGCTTTTCTCCACGGGAGAGGTCGGCCGGCCTGGTGCCGGTAATCATGTGGTAAAAGGACGCCCCCAGGCTGTAAATGTCCGACCGTCCGTCCAGCCGCAGTTCCTCCCGCCCCCGGCTGAGGGCGGCCCGGACCTGTTCCGGTGAAGCGTAGCCCGCGCTGGTTCCGCCCAGGCGGCTGTCGGGGGAGCCGCCGATGGAAATGTTGAAGTCGATGAGACAGACCTTTCCTTTGGGCGTAATCATGATATTGTCCGGCTTGACGTCGCAGTGGATGATGGGGGGATCGCAGGCGTGCAGGTACTGGAGCGCCTCGCAGAGCTCAATCATCCACTCCACAAGCTGGGACTGCTTAATGCGGTAGCCCTGGCGGATGTACCAGCCCAGGGACTTGCCGGGGATAAAATCAATGATGGTGAAAACGCCGTCCGGCGTCTCCAGAAAGTCGTAAATGCGGGGAAGATAGGCGTGCTTTAAGCGGGTGAGAATTTCCGCTTCCTCCTTGACGTCCCGGATCTTGGCGCGCTGTTCGTCGCGGACCCGCTTGAGGACGATTTCCGTCCCGAGGTGAAGGTGGACGCCCTTATAAACCAGGCTGGTGCCGCCGCTTCCGATGGGCTCCAGGACCTGATACAGACCGCCGACTACGTCGCCGCGGTTGAGCATGGCTGGTTCCTCCTGTTGTCAGATTGCAGCGGGGTTACATCCGCCGGGTGCCGCAGTTGGGGCAGGCTTCCTCATCGGAGCTGAACTGCTGGCCGCAGTGGCGGCAGAACACCACCGACCCGCCGGGCTTTACTGCCGCCGCAGGCTGGGACTGCTGTTCCGGTTCAAAGGCGGACTGCTCCTGCCGGCGTTCCGGCGCAGGGCTGCCGGCGGAAGGCTGGCGCTCCGGCTCGAAAACCGCGCCGGAAGGGGCCTGGTTCTGTGCGGGGCGGACGGGAGAAGCGGGCTGCTGAGGGGGCTGCTGGGGCGGAACCGGGCGCTGCGGCTGGCGGAAACCGCCGTTCTGGGGAGGCTGCGGGGGCTGGGGGCGCTGGGGCGGAACCGGCTGCTGGCCGCCGCCCATCTTGCGGTTGATGTCGCCCACGTTCCGGCAGATAATGACCAGCATCATAATGAATTCATACACCAGCCGGAGGGCGATATTCCCAAAAATCGAGGAGAGCAGGAAGGCCAGGAATCTGGCGCCGAAGCTGCCGTAGCCCACGAACAGGTTGATGAATCCGCCCAGCACGATCCAGACGGATGCGATGATGTAAATAATCCGCAGCAGGGAGTCCAGAAGGAGCCTGCGGAAATTGAGAAATTCATAAAGCCAGCCCGCAAAGCCGTGGAATTTCCCGTCGTTGCGGGGGCTTAAAAACACAAAGTAAACAGCAATTCCCAGAATGATGCTGATGACCAGGGCGACAGCGCCCCCGGCAACAGAACGTCCCAAATCTTCTAAAACGCCTTCATAAAGATAGCTGGTCGAGTAACCCATTTCAATTCCTCCTCAATCTTTCCCGAATGTTACGGCTTCATCGGCAAATTTCAGCCGGTCGCCGGGCTGAAGCGCCGCTTCCCCGCCGGATTCCAGCTTCCGGCCGTTGACCCAGGTGTGGTTCAGGGAGCCCAGGTCCCGCAGGACCCACTTCCCGCCCTCCAGGCTCAGCCGGGCGTGCAGCCGCCCCACGGCGGTGTTCCCCCGGATGGGGAAAAAGCGGGCGTTGGGATAGGCCGCGCGGTAATCCATGCTGGACGGGCGGCCGATAATGTATTCCTCCCCGTCCAAATGCATCACCTCGCCGGTCCGGTCCCGCCGCAGGAAGCAGCCTTCCGGTCCTCCCGCCCGGCGGCGCGCTTCTTCCGCGCGGGCTTTTTCCTCTGCTTCCGCCTGACGGCGCGCTTCCTCTGCGCGGGCTTTTTCCTCTGCTTCCGCCTGACGGCGCGCTTCCTCTGCGCGGGCCTTTTCTTCTGCTTCCGTCTGGCGGCGCGCTTCTTCCGCGCGGGCTTTTTCTTCTGCTTCCGCCCGGCGGCGCGCTTCTTCCGCGCGGGCCTTTTCTTCTGCCTCCGCCTGACGGCGGAGATTTTCCTGCATAACCGCTGCATCCGCAATCAGCGTTGTGCCGCTGTGGGCGGGCTGCGGGTCGTAATACCGCGCCTGGGGAGCCGGGGCGGGACGCAGGCTTCCTGCCAGCCGCAGAAATTCGTCGGGGGGGCGCTTTTCCCGGCAAAGGCTCAGAAAGCTCCCCACATAGCTGTTGTCCTCATCCGACGGGAAGGAAAACCGGAACACCATCTCCTGCACCACCGCGGCGAGGCTTCCTTCCTGACGGTTCTGAAGGGGGATGGCGATCAGCAGGGCCTTGCCGGAGGGATTTACCATGGCCATTTCCAGCCCCGCAGGGAGAAACCGCTCCGCCACCCCTCCCATGGCGGCGGACTGGAAAGCAGACGCCAGATTCTCCGCCACGGTCAGAAACTGCTTTTTCCGCCACTCCGTTCCCGCAAGCCTGGAAAGCGGCGAAAATCCCGCCACCGAGTATTCCAAAAACCGGTGGTCCCCCCGCATCTGCATGCGGCAGGCGGCAACCCCGGCCGGCGGATCGGCGAGCCGGTCCAGCACGGCAAGGTCCAGCAGCTCCCCTTCCTCCAGGCGGACCAGAAAGACTGCGCCCCCCTGCTCCATGCAGCTTTGTATCCGATTACTCATCCAATTCCTCCTCAATCCTCAAAATAAAGCTCCGCCCCGCTTCCGGCTCCGTCTGTCTGGAACCGGATCTCCAGGGAATCCGCCTGGGACAGCAGGCGCTGCTCCGCCTGTTCATAAGCCGCGGCGCTTTCCTCCAGAAAGGCGGCAAAACGCCGCAGGCTTTCCGCCGCCCTGTCCGTATCGTCCGCCACCTTTTTCAGGCGGGAACCCAGCCGCTCTTCCCCGGCAACCGCCGGAGCCAGCCGGACGGAGGCTGTTTCCCGCGAAATTTCCGCCAGGTCCGACGCGCAGCGATACAGGCCGGAGGCCAGCTCCCGGACCCATTCGGGCTGGATGCTGATCTTTTCGTCCATCCAAACTCCCACCTTTCAAAACAGGCCGCTGTCCTCTTCCAGCAGGTTCTGCCGGAGAATTTCTTCTTGGGCGGCAAGCCGGGCTCCGGCTTCCTCCATCCGCTCTGTGGAAACGGAGAGGGAGCGGACGTCCGCCGTCAGGCCGTCCCGCAGCTTGGAGAGGGCTTCCCGCAGGAGCCGCCCCTCTTCGGCGCGGTAGGCTTCTTCCAGGTCGTCCTCCGTCTGCCGGAGCCGCGCGATCACTTCTTCCAGCATATCGGCAGAGGCGCGCAGCTCCATTGCCTGCCGGTAAACCTGGGATTCCAGATTCATCTGCACCCCTTTCCTTTCTCAAACTAATAAAACAACAGCTGTTCCCCGTTCTGCCACCCCAATTCGCGGGGGGTGCAGGAGGCGTTGTAAATCGCGCCCCCTCTGTCGCAGAGGGCGGCGTCCCCCTCCCGGTAGCTGCCGGGCTCTTCGCCCTCAAACAGCTTTGCCAGGATGCGCCCAATTTCATACAGCCGCAGGTCCTGGGGAATCTGCACCTCATACCGCTTCCCCGCGGCGGGGAAAAACACTTCAACCAGGAGCTTATCCATCGTTTTCCTCCCTTTCCAGCAGCTTCATCAGCACCGGCGCGCCGTCTTTTGCAAGATACCCGAAGTTCTCGCCGATTTTCGCGTACAGGCTGCGGTCGGAGTGCAGCTTCAGCTGATACTGCTCGGCCGCGCCGTCGCCCAGCCAGACGCCGTTTTCCAGCGGGCTCAGGTGTTTGAACCACGGCTTAATGGCGTAGGAGGAAAGCGCGTCCGCCCGGTCGGCCATGATAAAGAACACAGCCAGCGGGACGGTGCAGCGCTCCAAAAGCTGATGGAGCTTATCCTGGCGGTCCGGATCGAGCTTCGACAGGACCTGCGAAAGCCCGCTCACCAGATACACCTTCGGCGGATAGACCGGCGCGGGGTTCCCCGCTTCGCGCAGCGCCTTGGCCTCGTTGTGGCGGCGGACCAGCTCGCCGAAGATTTCGGTCACCGTCTGGTTCAGCCCGTCCTCGCCGGCGGAGAGCCGCGCACAGCACCCGTCCAGCCGGCCGTCGCCGTCCAGGGCCCGGAAACCGTCGCCCAGCTTTCCTTCAAGCAGCGCGGCGAAGGCGCCGAGGAACCCGGAATCTCCGCCCCGGGACAGGATAAAGTGGATGGGCCGGGCGGTAATCCGCAGCATGCAGGGCTCCAGCGACTGCTTGGCAATGCCCAGCGGGAAGCTCAGCGTCTCCGGCTCCACGGCGTCCTCCACAAAGGAGGCCGTCACCCGTTCCGGGAGAATCGGCACCCGGACAGCCCTGCGGCCCTTCCACTCCGCCGAAAGCTCCCGGCAGAAATTCTGGACACGGGGGCCGGGGTCCTCCCCCAACCAGGCCGTCTGGAACTCCAGCGCCTCCTGCCCCTCCCGGCAGAGGCCGCGCCCCTTGACCTCGGAAGGAAGGATGCTGCATGCGCCCCCCAAAACAGAGGTGTACTCGGAGCGGTCGTTCATCCGGAGCACGTAAAACTGGCGGAAATTCTGGAGGGTGCGGAACCGCACTGCCCCCGCGTTGGCGGCGGTGAGCAGGAAGGTCACGCCGTACTTGACCCCTTCCCGTGCCATAACCCCCACCTGGGGCTCCAGAGCCTCGCAGCTTTCGCTGAAGCCCGCGTAGTTGTGGATGACCACCAGCAGCTGCGGCATGGGCTTTCCGGAGGCCTTGCGGTAGCTCGCCGCATCCCCGCCCCATTCGGAACAGAGCCGGCGCCGTCTGGCAAGCTCCTCTTTCAGCATGCGGAACAGGTTCTGGAGCTTTTCGTCCTCGCCGTTCAAAACCACATCCCCGATGTGCGGGGCTTTGGCGAACATCCGCAGCGTCTCCGCGCCGAAATCCACCAGATACGCCTGGAACTGGTCCGGCGTGCGGGAGGAAAGGAGGGCGTAGAGCAGCGTGGTGACAAAGGTGGTCTTGCCGGAGCCCGCCGCGCCGTAAACCACCATGTTTTCGGTTTCGTCCGCCCGGAGAAGGGCCTGGCGCTGGCGGGCGGGGTCGTCCATTTCGCCCACCGCCGGCTTCCCGCCGGGGGCAGTGACGTATTTTTCCAGCAGCTTTTCCCAGTCGAGCTTGCTCGGAAGGGGCGGCATCCACATGGGACGCGACTTGATTCCCTCCTGCGCAGCCAGCCCGGCAAGATAATCGACAATGCCGTCCAGCTGCTTCATGGGGTCTCCCACCGTTTTGCGCTTGATTTCCCCCTGGCGCAGAACGCGCCCCACGCTGTCGAGAAGGCTTACCTTCCGGTCGCGGCCGCTTTCCGGCCGGTCGGCCGGGATATATGCCGCGCCGCTCCAGGCCGATTGTCCCTGGGCAAAGAATTCGTTATAGCCCACCAGCAGGTAAAAGCGCCCCGTCTGGGAGAGGTCCGCCGCGTCCGGCCGGCGGATCATGTCGGCGCTGTCCCGTTTGTCCTGCACCTTGAGGCAGACCTTGAATCGGCTGTTGCTCCAGATCTGTTCGTCCACAACGCCGTTGGGCTTCTGGGTGGCCAGAATCAGGTGGACGCCCAGGCTCCGCCCGATGCGGGCGGTGCTGATGAGCTTATCCATAAATTCCCGCTTCTGGGCGCGGAGCTCGGCGAACTCGTCGGAGATGATGAACAAATGGGGCAGAGGCTCCCGGACCGAGCCGGAACGGTAGAGCTTCTGGTAGCGGTAGATGTCGATGTTGCTTGCGCCGATCCGGCGGCTGGTTTCCTGGAAAATCCGTTCCCGGCGGGCCAGCTCGCTTTCGATGGAAAGGAGGGACCGCTCAATGCCGGAGCCGTCCAGGTTGGTGATGATGCCCACCGTGTGGGGCAGGCGCTCAAAGGCTTTGGCCATGCCGCCGCCCTTGTAGTCGATGAGGATGAAAGCCACCTCGTCGGGGTGGTAGTTGACGGCCATGGAGAGGATATAGGTGATGATGAATTCGCTCTTGCCGGAACCGGTCATGCCGGCCACCAGCCCGTGAGGGCCGTGATAATCCTGGTGCAGGTCCAGCATGAAAAGTTCGCCGTCCTCCCCGACGCCCACCGGGGTTTCCAGGGTTTTGGTGGGGTCGTGTTCCTTCCAGCGGTCCAGGGCGTTCAGGTGTTCGATCTTGCCCACCCCGAACATTTTGAGGAAGGGCACCATATCCGGCAGACGCTTGCGCCCGGAACCGGTGTCCAGCGCCGTGTTGGCAAGGCTCACCGCCAGCTCCCGCCCGCTGCCTTCAAAGCTGATGTCCGGCTGGAACGCCGTCCCTTCGCCGTCAATGCTTTCCGGCTGGAACAGCCGTCCTTCCGCTGCGGTCAGGTCGGCCACCAGCCGGCATTCCCGGGGAAGCAGCCGCAGTTCCCCCGCCGCGCACAGCAGAACAAAACCCCTGCATTCCGGGGCCTCCAGAATGCGGCGGGCAATCTCCAGCCTGGGCAGAACGGCGGGGTCGGGGACCACCAGCACATACCAGGTGCGGATTTTTTCCCGGCGGCCCTCCTCCTCGCCGCGGGCCTGGAAGATTTTCTCCAGGTGGCCGGCCAGGGCCTTGCGGGTATCCTCTCCCGCCGCGAAAAAGTGGGCCGTCTTTTCGGCGTCCCAGGTGTGGGGAAGCCAGCGGGCAAAGTCCCAGTCCGCCTCTTCCTCTTCCGACAGGAAAAAGGCGAGCTTCACTTCATCGTAGCCGTGGAGGGCGGCGAGCTGGAGAACCAGCCCTTTCAGAAAAGGCAGCAGCCGTTCCTTCGGGCCCACCACGCCCGAAATGCAGGCTTCCTTCAAAGGGAGGGTAATCGGCACGTCCGGGATATTCCGGGGCTCCCGGCAAAACGCCTCCAGTTCGGCCTGAAGGGGGTCCTCCTCCACCGTAAAGCGGCTTTCCGGGAAGCGGAATTCCGCCTGCATGGGCAGTTCCCCCACCCCCAGCCGCAGCGTGAGAAAGTCGCTGTGGCTTTCCATCCGCTCCCAGAGGGAACGGCGGCGGTTCCGGATGCGGTCCAGGCAGTCGTCCAGCGTGGCGGTGTTCTCCCGCAGAATCTCGGCCTGGCGCTGGCCTTCCTCGGCGATGCGCAGGCGCAGAACGTCCAGATACCGGCGGTATTTGTCCACCCGCTCCGCCTCCTTTTTCCTGCGGCGGCGGCGGTCCAGCACCTTTGTGAGGACGGGCCAGAGCATGGTGCCCATGAGCATGCTGGCGGACATGATGAGGGAGGGGGCGGCGGACAGCCATCCCCCGTTATTCAGGGCGTTGTAAACCGAAAAGATGCCGGTGCCCAGAGAGGCCATGCCCATTGTAATCGAAGGGCCCAGCATCAGCATCACCGGCGTCCCCTCCTGGTCCGGGGAAGCCGGCGGTGCGTCGGCGGAAAAGCGGGCGGGCTCGATTTCCCGGCGGAACCTGGGCGAACGGCCGAAAAGCGGCTGTTCCGGAGCCGCTTCCTCCTCTTCCGCAAGCTCCGGGACATGCTGGGCCTCCATCAGCCGCAGCCTGTCCCCGCACCGCACCATGCCGTCCGGGTTGTTCAGCGCCACAAAGCCCCGGCCCGCCAGCAGCCGCAGCCCGCAGATATAAACCGTGTCCCCGGGCCTCAGTTCGGCCGAGGAAACCCGTCTGCCGTTGACATACACGCCGTTTTTGCTGCCCGCATCGGTGAGCAGCAGGCTTCCGCCCCGTTCTTCCAGGCGTGCGTGGGGCTGGGAGACAAAGGGGGCCGCATACTGGATGTCGCAGCCGTCCCCGCGGCCGATGGAGACGCTCCCGCCCTGGGGCAGAAGGAAACGGCGGAAGGTTTTGCGCCCGATGGTTTCCCGCTCGGTGAGCAGCACAATCTGCCGCCCCGTCTCCCGCTCCGCCAGCAGGTAGGCGTTGCCCTCCTCCAGCACAAACGACGGCCGCTGGTATTTCCGGCCTGCGCGAAGCTGCCAGCTCCCGCCGGCCCCCTCCGCAAAAAGCTGATCCGCCAGCCGGTAACGGCCGCCGGCCTTCTGCGGCAGCACAACGGTGCGGACCCTTTCCGCGTCCAACAGGGTGACAAACACCGCAAAAGCCCCCTTTCCCATAATCTCTGTATAACTTCAGTATAACGAATCTACGGAAAAATTGCAAACTGTGACAGATTTTGTGACAGCTTTTCCGTGAAATCTTCAAAAACATGGAAAAAGATTTGCTTTTTTCCCACGGAAAAATTATAATAAGAACAACAGGTTCACCGAAAAACGGAAAAGCCGGCGTGCAAGGGAGGGATTAGGATGTCGCTTTTTTCCGAAAAGCTCTCGGAGATGATCCACGCGGCCAACATCAAGGTCGCGTCGCTTTCCAGCCTGAGCGGCGTGGAACGCAGCTTTATTCAGAAAATGATGTCCGGCGAGCGCATCCCCAATGACCCCGAAGTTCTGGAAAAGCTGGCGGACACGCTGATGCTGGCCCCGGCCCAGCGCCGCATACTCCTTCAGGCTTACCGCATTTCCAAAATGGGGGAAGCCGTTTACTACAGGCGGGTGATGGTAAAGCGGCTGCTGGAATCCATCCGGGACTACATGAATCCCGGCCCCGTGCGTCCCCTGCCGCCGGCGAGGACCGCTCTGGACCGCCCGGCCCTGCCCCTGACCGGAAAGGGAGCGGTGACGGAGGCCTTCTGCCTGCTGGCGGATGCCGCGGCGGCGGAAGGGGAAGCGCAGCTTCTGGTCATCTTTCAGCCCGGCTGCTGGCTGACCGGGCATCTCCAGCGGTACTGCAGCGGGTATGCGGGCCTTACGGTGGAGCATATCGTCTGCTTTGACAGCGAGGTGCAGTATCAGAAGGAAAACCGCTACAACCTCCAGTGCTTCCAGCAGCTTTTCCCGCTGCTTCTGGGGGCCGCCCGGTATCAGCCCTATTTTTACTATGAAAAGGCCAGCATGCTGGAAAGCCCCGCCTCCGTGCTCCCCTGTCTGGCGCTGGCGGGGGACCGCGTCCTCACCTTCTCGGCGGACGGGAGCGGCGGGCTGCTTCTGGAGGGGGAGGATTACGTCCGCCTCTACCGGAAAATTTTTGAACAGGCAAAGGCGGAGTGTTCCCCCCTCCTGGACAGCGGGGCGGTCGATCTCAAACGGAAGTACCGGGACCTTTTCTTTTCCCGGAACACCCAAATCGATACGAGCTACAGCCTGACCTACGAGCCCTGCCTGGGACTTTTCTGCTCCATGGATATGATCCGCAGGCAGGCGGCGGCGGACCTTCCCCACCGGGAGGAGATCCTTTCCATGTTCCAGCAGCGGATCCAGAGCATTTCCCTGCTCAAAAACACCCGCCGGAATTTCTCCTTTTTTACCGAGACGGGACTGCGGGATTTCCTGGAAACCGGGCGGGTTTCCGAGCTGCCGGAGGAGATGTACTCCCCCCTGCCCCGCGCCTTCCGCGCCGAGCTGCTGCGCCGGATGCTGGAATGCGCGGAGGAGGGGCGCTTTTCCCCCTTCTTCATCCGGGAGAACAAGTTCCCCATCCCCAAAGATTTCGGCATGGCGGTGGAGGACCTGAGCTCCATCCGCATCAACCTGCGCCATCCCTATCGGGGCCTCATGGTGCTGCACCTGCAGGAAAAAAGCCTGGCCTTTTCCTTCCGGGACTTTATGGAGTATCTCCAGGATACGGCGCTGCTGGAGAGCCGGGAAAAAACCGTGGCGAAGCTCCGGGAGATTCAGGGGGAATTTCTGGGGACATAAAAATTCCGGGCGCGCGGCCCGGCAGAAGGGAGAAAGAACATGACCATTGCGGAAGCCAGCCGGAAATACGGCCTGAGCCCGGATACGCTCCGCTATTACGAGCGCATCGGGCTGCTCCCGCCGGTGCCGCGGAACAAAAGCGGCATCCGGGACTACGACGGGGAATCCTGCCGCTGGATTGAGCTCATGCGCTGCATGCGCAAAGCCGGGGTGCAGATTGAAGCGCTCATCGAATACGTCGCCCTCTACCGGCAGGGAGCGGACACCGCCGAGGCGCGGAAAAACATCCTTATCGAGCAGCGGGAGCGGCTCCTGGAGCGGATGGCGGACATGCAGCAGTCGCTGGACCGGCTCAACCAGAAAATCGAGCAGTATGACCGTCTGCCGGATAAGGACGGCGTCTGCCGGGAATCCGGGGACGAAGAATAATCAAGCAGGACAGAACGCGCCGGCCTTATGCGAGGCCGGCGCTCCGTTTTTCAGGGGGCACAGGGTTTCAGGTAAAAAGAAGAGCACAGGGGTTTCATTCCCTGTGCTCCCTGCATTTTACAATCAGACATTAAAGCGGAACAGCACAATGTCGCCGTCCTGCATCACATAATCCTTGCCTTCCAGCCGGACCAGGCCCTTTTCCTTGGCCGCCGCCATGGAGCCGCAGGCCATCAGGTCGTCGAAGGCCACCACTTCCGCCCGGATAAAGCCGCGCTCAAAGTCGGTGTGGATTTTCCCGGCGGCCTGGGGCGCTTTGGTGCCCTTGGTGATGGTCCAGGCCCGGACCTCCGGCTCGCCCGCGGTCAGGAAGGAGATGTATCCCAGCAGGGCGTAGCCCTCCTTGATGATGCGGTTGAGGCCGCTTTCCTTCAGCCCCAGGTCGGAGAGGAACATGGCCTTGTCCTCGTCGGACATATCGGCGATTTCCTCTTCGATTTTGGCGCAGATGGGCAGCACCGCCGCATGCTCCTCGGCGGCGATTTTCTGCACAGCCTGGTAGTGGGGATTCTGCTCATAGCCGCCGGTGAAGTCCTCCTCGCAGAGATTGGCGGCGTAAATCACGGGCTTGTTGGACAGCAGCGGGGAGGCGGCGATTATTTCCCGCTCCTCGTCGGTGCAGTCAAAGCTGCGGGCGGATTTCCCCTCCTCCAGATGGGCCATCAGGCGCTGAAGGCAGTCCAGCTCCGCCGCGTATTTCTTGTCGGCCCGCACCATCTTCTGGGTCTTGGCAATGCGGCGCTCCAGCATTTCCATGTCGGCGAAAATCAGCTCCAGATTGATGGTTTCAATGTCCCGGGCCGCGCCGACAGTCCCTTCCACGTGGATGACGTCCGGGTCCTCAAAGCAGCGCACCACATGAACGATGGCGTCCGCCTCCCGGATGTCCGCCAGGAATTTGTTGCCCAGGCCCTCGCCCTTGGACGCGCCTTTGACCAGGCCCGCAATGTCCATAAATTCCAGGACAGCGGGGGTAAATTTCTTCGGGTGGTACATCTCCGCCAGCTTGTCCAGACGCTCGTCCGGCACGGACACCACGCCCACGTTGGGCTCGATGGTGCAGAAGGGGTAGTTGGCGGATTCCGCGCCGGCGTTGGTCAGCGCGTTGAAGAGGGTGCTCTTGCCGACATTCGGCAGGCCCACCATACCTAATTTCATGAGGCTTCGCTCCTTATCAGTGATGATCTTACGGTTTACAAATGATCGCGCGTCCGTTATTCCCTGTTTGTCGGAATACCGGCGGAAAATTGCCGGGCGAACACAGTTCGCCCCTACAAATCTGTTTTCGCTTGCTTTATCAAAACGATAGAAGATGAAATCTTCCCATGCGGCGAATCAACAGCCCGATTGCCGACCGAAAGGAATGGAATCCTCCCCAAAACGGCGCAGCTTGTCGCGCCGTTCCAGCGGGTTCATAGAGATTGAAACGCCGCGTCGAATTGGCCGCCCGGCCTCCGGGCCGCCCGGCCTCCGAGCCCGCGGCGGCTCGCCGATTGTCCTATTCTCGTGGGGAAGCAGTTCCGAAAACGGCGGTTCATCCCGCCGTTGACGGATATCCCCCGCAGGGTAGGCGGCCGCGTCGTCTTATCAGCGGCGATTCGCCGCTAAAAAGAAATAGCGTGGACCCTCTACCAGAGGCGCAACTTGTTTGCGCCAGCCAAAATCCGGCGCGTGGCTGTGCGGCCGCGGCGACTTAACAGCCCGGTTACCGGGCTACATGGTTTCCGGGGCGTCAATTTTCAGGATGGAAAGGACGTTCTCCAAAACCGTCTTGGAGGCGAGACAGAGGGCCAGCCGGGCCTGCATCAGAGATTCTTCCTCGCCGAACACCTTGCAGGCGGTGTAGAACTTGTGGAAGAGGGTGGCCAAATCCATGGCGTACCGGGTCATCTTGGCGGGATCGTAAGCCTTGGCCGCCTCGATAATCTCGGAGGGGAACCGGGCAATGTGCCGGATCAGGGCGATTTCCTCGGGGGTGCTCAGCCCGCAGAGCTCGTCCGCGGACACTTCCCGCGCCGCAATGCCTTCCGCATCCAGCTTTTTGAGAATGGAGCAGATCCGGGCGTGGGCATACTGTACATAGTAAACCGGGTTCTGGCTGGACTGCTCCACCGCCAGGTCCAGGTCAAAGTCGAACTGGGAGCTCGCTTCCCGCAGGTTGAAGTAGAACCGCGCCGCATCGATGGGCACTTCGTCCAGCAGCGTCACCAGGGTGATGGCTTTGCCGGAACGCTTGCTCGCTTTTACAACCTGGCCGTCCCGGATGAGCCGCACCATCTGCATCAGCACTACATCCAGCCGGTCGGGGTCCACGCCCAGCGCCTGCAGAGCCGCTTTCAGGCGGGGCACATAGCCGTGATGGTCCGCGCCCAGAACGTCGATGGCTTTGTCATAGCCCCGGGTCACCAGCTTGCCGTAGTGGTAGGCGATGTCCGGCACCACATAGGTGGGCACGCCATTGGAACGCACCAGCACGAAATCCTTGTCCGCGCCGAATTCGGTGGCCTTGAACCAGACCGCCCCGTCCTGCTCGTAGGTGTGGCCCTTTTCCTTGAGAAGTTCCACCACCTTCCAGACGGAGCCGTCGGCATGGAGGGTGGATTCCCGGAACCACCGGTCGTAGCGGATGCGGTATTTCGCCAGATCCCGCTCCAGCCCCTCGATGTTCAGCGGCAGGGCGTAGTCCACCAGCGCTTTGCGGCGCTCCTCCTCGGAGGTGTGCATGTATTTGTCGCCGTGGATGGCGGCAAAGTTTTTGGCATGGTCGATGATGTCCTGGCCGTGGTAGCTGTCCTCGGGCATCTCGACGCCGTCCTTGTAAAGCTGCTGATACCGCAGGTCCAGGGACAGGCCGAACTTGTTGATCTGGTTGCCGGCGTCGTTGACGTAAAACTCCCGGTCCGCTTTGTAGCCCGCCCAGTCCAGCACGGAGGCGATGCCGTCGCCCAGAGCGCCGCCCCGGGCGTTGCCGATGTGCATGGGGCCGGTGGGGTTGGCGGAAACAAATTCCACCAGCACCTTTTTGCCCGCGCCGAAATCGGTGCGGCCGTAGTTTTCCTTTTCCTCAAGCACGCTCCTGACTGTGCCCGCAAACCAGGCGGGGGCCAGGGTGAAGTTGATGAACCCGGGGCCCGCCACCTCCACCTTCGCGAAGGAGGAGCCGGAAAGCTCCATTTCGGAAACCAGGGCGTCGGCAATCATCTTCGGCGCTTTGCGGAAAGCCCGTGCGGAAACCATGGCGGCGTTGGCCGCAAAGTCCCCGTGGGAAGAATCGTTGGGGATTTCCACCACATAATCCGGGAATTCTCCCTCCGGCAGCTTTCCGGCTGCCGTGCATTTTTTCAGGGCCGCTTCCAGCAGGGCCCGGCATTCATTTTTTGCATCCAGCACAGGATTGGCCATATTTAAAATCCTTTCTTTCCGTTCTTTTTCCATATAAACTCACCGGCGGCGGGGCGATTACGCCCGCGTCACCGAAATATCCAGCTCGTTTTCGCTCAGAAGGGAGGCGTTCATGTCCATCGTGTATTTCAAATGAAGGCGGCCGCCCTCCTCGGTCATCTGGTTCTCCATGCCGTCGGTGTAAACGCCGATGTCCATCAGGCTGCCCATCATTTCGTAGCGGCCGACGCTCCGCACCCCCTTCTGCAAAATCAGGTGCGCCGTGGCGGGACCGCGGCGGATGACGGTGACGCGGTCGTCCTCCAGCTTCATGGTGGTGGTGCAGCCCTCGAAACCGGTGGTTTCGCTCTCACGATAGGTGAGGTAATAATGGCCGTTTTTCTTGCAGAGGCTGCCCACGGTGTAAAGCTCGGTGGTGGTTTGCTCCTCCTCCGCAGTGTAAACGCCCTTGATGCAGATATTGACGTCCTGTTTCATGGTGCGTCCTTTCTATACAATGGTATCCGGGTAGTTTGTGATCTCAATCCGGCCGACCTCTCCGCCGAACCGTTCTCCGAGAAAAATGGATGCATTGCGCGCGAAATCGTCCGGCGCGTCGCTGACGTAATAAGAGCAGCTGCCGCGGCTTTTCCGCCCGGTCAGCAGCCCGGCTTCGGCAAGCATGCTGCGGGCATAGTCCGCGGCGGCCTTCCCGGAGTCGACGAGGGTTACGCCCTCCCCCATCACGTCCGCCAGAATGGGCGCGATGACCGGATAATGGGTGCAGCCCAGGATGAGGGTGTCCACCCCCGCCGCCCGGATGGGGGCGAGATATTCCTCCGCCACCATCCGGGTGACGGGATTTTGCCGGTCCACATAGCCGTTTTCCACCAGCGGGACGAAGAGCGGGCATGCGCCCGAAATGACCTCCGCTTCCGGGCAGAGGCGCTTGAGCTCCCGCTCATACGCGCCGGTGCGGATGGTGGTGGCCGTCGCGATGACGCCGATTTTCCGGTTCCGCGTGGCGGCCAGCGCCGTCCGGACGGTGGGCTTGAGCACCCCCGTATAGGGGAACCGGAACCGCCCCGTCAGCTCCTCCGGCAGGGTGGTGGTGACGGTGCCGCAGGCGGCGATGACCAGCTTGACGTCCTTGCTCAGAAGAAAGCTGATGTCCTGCATGGCGTACTGGGTGACAATCTCCGCGCTCCGCGTGCCGTAGGGGACCCGGCCGGTGTCGCCGAAATAGACAATGTCCTCTTCCGGCAGGATTTTCAAAAGCTCCCGAACGGCGGTCAGCCCCCCCATGCCGGAATCCAGCACGCCGATGGGCCGATTATCCATTCATCTCCGCCCTTTCTATGCCCAGCTTGATGAGGCGGTCCAGCAGCGCGCCGTAGGAAACGCCGGTGGCTTCCCAGAGCTTCGGATACATGCTGATGCTGGTGAAGCCGGGCATGGTGTTCAGTTCGTTGAGCCAGATTTCCTCGGTGGCCGGGTTGACAAAAAAGTCCACCCGCGCAAGCCCCGAGCAGCCCATGGCCTGAAACGCCTCCACCGCGATGCCGCGCACCTTATAGGAAAGCTCCTGGCTGATCCGGGCGGGAATGTGCAGCTCGGAAGCGGCGTTTTCATACTTGGCCTCGTAGTCGTAAAACTCGTTGGCCGGGGTGATTTCTCCCAGCACCGACGCCTCCGGCTCGGCGTTGCCCAGCACGGCGCATTCCACCTCCAGGCCGTTGATGGCCTTTTCCACCAGCACCTTGCTGTCGTGGACAAAGGCGAGCTTGATGGCCTGTTCCAGTTCGTTTTCGTCCTTGGCCTTGGAAACGCCCACCGAGGAGCCCGCGTTGGCGGGTTTGACGAACACCGGGAAGCCGAAGCTGTCCAGAACTTTCTGGGCCACCTGTTCCGGGCGGAACCTGTCGCTGCGGCGGCAGAGGATGTAAGGGGCCATGCGGATGCCGGCATTTTCCAGGATGGTGTGGGTGTAGGCTTTATCCATGCAGATGGCCGACGAACAGGTGCCGCAGCCCACATAGGGGGCCATGCTCAGGTCAAAAAGGCCCTGAATGGTGCCGTCCTCCCCGTTTTTCCCGTGCAGCACGGGGAAAAAGCAGTCAATGGACAGGAAGGACACCGTCTGGTCGTCCAAAATTTTGTAAATGCCGCGCTTGGCGTTATCCATGCTCACCATGCAGGCGCAGCAGTCGGGGTTTTTCTCCCACTGTCCGCCGGCAATCTGGTCCCATTCGCCGGGGTAAAAGAGCCACTTGCCTTTTTTGGTAATGCCGATGCAGACAACTTCGTAGTCATCCTGGGGGATATTGGATATGACCGAGCTGGCCGATACGCAGGAAACCTCATGCTCGGACGATGCGCCGCCAAAAATCACGGCGATGCGTTGTTTTGCCATACGAACTCCTCCTGTTTTCCCTGCCGGCCGGAGGCTGCCGGAAGGCGGGGTGATTTCCGTCGGGAGGCCGCAAAGCGCGCTCCCCCTCCATAACTGATTTATTATACCATATTTTCCCCTGCTTTTCAACTGTTTTCCCGGAACATCCTCCTACAAGGCAGGATATGCCGGGCCGGGGAGGGAAATGCCAAAAGGGACGCCGAAGCGTCCCTATTCTCCTGATTCTCTTTCCGTTTACAGGGACAGTGCCGGCCAGTCCGCTCCCTGCGGGGCGGACCGGAACGCCTGATAATAAGCGTCCAAATCCGCCCGGGCGGACCAGGTATCCAGCCCGTCCCGGCCGTATGCCTTCCACACGCTGTAAGCAATGTAAACGCCGCCTGTATAGCAGCAGTCTGTCTGCAAAAAGGCTTCCAGAGCCGCCTGCTCATCCAGTTCCTGCCCGCAGAATCTGCCGAGGAGCTGTTTCAGTTCCGCGCACCCTTCCTCTGCGGCGCGCAGCGGGATGACCGGATGCTGGGACGCCAGCAACCCATTATTCCCCACCAGGCTTGCGATTCCTTCCTCCGCAGTAAAGAATAACAGCTGCGTCATGGGAGAAGATTGAAATTCAAGTTGTTTGGCCTTTTGGCGGGTTTTCGGTTCCGCTTTCCGGGCATGGTAGCATTCGTGGACCAGGGTTTCCAAAAAGCCCTCCCTTGAGGACAAAACCGGCAGGTTCAGGTAAATCGCTCCGTTCCCCACGTCCGGGCTGAAGCCCGCATCATAACTGCCCACATAAGGGATGCAGCGGAACTCCCGTAAATCGTTCCAGCTGCCGGCGCACCAGGGCGGTCAGGGCTTCCTTTTCCGTTTCCAGCCAATCTCTGAAGCCTTCCAGCCTTTCACGCTCCTGAAATAACGGGGCAAGCCCCCAATCCCCTTCTTTTCCCTCCGCCGCAGCCGAAAAACGGGTTGAAAAGCTGTCCGCGTCCCAGACCGGGCGCTGCAATTCCGCTTCGTGCTCCGCTATGGCGCGGAAGGCGGGATGGGCCGTTAACACAGGGGAAAAGGAACCGGTCTTGGCCGCCTCCAATTCCAAATCCAAAAAACTCAAATCAAAGATCATGCAATATTTTCCTCTTTCTTAAAAATGCCGTTTCATTCTGCGGCGGCGGCGCTTTTTGTTGCGGTTGTTGTAGAGAATCATAAAGGCAATATAGCCCGCTACAACCAGAAGCAGCAGCGCCACGATGAGCTTGAGCCAGATGGAACCGAAGAAATTCTGAATCCCCCGCACGATATAGAGCCAGGTGCTGCGCTCCACATTCTCGCTGGCAACCAGGTTGACGGTGGCGATGGTAGTGTCGGCCAGCTTCAGCTCCATCGTCCCCAGCACCTGCCCGCTCTGGATGGGGGCGTCCACCGAGTCGGGGAGGTTGATGACCTGCTGGAGGGAGCTCATGTCGATGTCCAGCCGCATCAGGTAATCCACGTCCTGGTCGGGGAACACGGTGATTTCGTCCACATCCTCCGCCAGTTCCACATCGACGCTGGTGATAATCGTGGAGGTTTTCAACACCGAACGGATCCCCCAGTTGTTGAACGCCCACTCATAAAGCTGTTTTGCGTCCACAAAGGCCATATTGTCCGAAAGCTCGTCGCCGTTGTCGTAATACCGCTGGGCGTTGAGCGTCACCAGCGTGTAAGAGTAGGCGTCCTTCACCGCGGTGGAAACCAGGTTGCGCCCGTTGCTGGTGGAGGCGGTCTTGATGCCCTGGACATAGGGGTAATACATTGTGCCGCCCCGGCTTTCGCTCATCATGTCGTTGGTGTGGTAAATGGTCCGTTCGGAAGAATGCTTGTTGGTGGCGGGCATGGTGTATTCGGTGGATGTCGCAATCTGCATGAAGATGGGGTCCAGATCCATGGCGTACTTCGTGATGAGGTACATGTCCCGCGCCGTCGTATACTGGTCGTCGTTGGGAAGGCCGTGGGGGTTGGCGAAATGGGTGTTGGTGGCGCCGATTTCCTGGGCCTTCGTATTCATCATGTCCACAAAGGCGCTGATATCCCCGCCGCCGATATAATCGGCGATGATGTTGGCGCATTCGCAGGCCGTCCGGAGGATCATCGCATACAAAAGGTCGATCATCCTCGCTTCCTCGCCGTGCTTCATGTCCACGTTCATCGCGCCCATCAGGAAAATCTCGTCAAAAATATAGGTGGGCGCGGTCACGATGGTGTTTTCCAGGTCCGGGCAGTTTTCGATGGCAATGATGGCCGTCATAATCATGGCCAGGGAGGCCGGGTCCAGCTTGGTGTCCGCGTTCTTTTCGTATATCACCATCCCCGTCTCGTTGTTTACCAGATAAACCGCCTCGCTGGACACCGAAAAGCCCAGCTCCGGATCATCTTCCGCGTAAACGGCGGGGGCACAGTTCATAATAATCAACAGCAGCGCAGCCAAAAGCGCCGTCAGCTTTTTCATTTCACATCCTCCTTTTGGTCCTGCGCCCGTGCGCTTCGGCGCGCCGGGCTTCTCCACGTATTATTCCGCTTCCAGACAGGCGCATAAGCCCCAATCCTGGTCGTTCGCATACGGGTCCGCGAAATCCCCGCGCCTGCCGTTCACAGAGTACGGAAACAGATAGGCGCAGGTGGCAGTCCCGTCGGCAAAAAACATGGACAAAACGCCCCGCAGCGAATTCTCCGCCTTTTCCGCGTACTGCGCGCTCCCCGTAAATTCTGCATATCTCCGGAACACCTTTCCGGTCTGGGCGCTCCAGTAATGCGGGAACGTATCGCCGTACATCCGCGATTTCCCGAACCAGTACCCGTCCCAGTGACGGATTGCCGTTTCATACAGATGGTAATCCGGCTGCATGCCGTTGAACAGCTCCAGCACCTCGATGTGTTTCTGCGCGCCGCTGAAATATTTTTCATCGCCGGTGATTTCATATACCTGAAGAAGGATGTCCGCTGCCGGCGCGACGATGCTCTGTTCGTAGTTCACTTCCGAAGCCGGATAATTCGTTCCGGCCGCGAGCAGATATTCTGCGTGGCTCTGGAACAGCCCTTTTATCGTTTCCAGCCGTTCTGTCCATCCTGCCTTTTCCAGCTCCCGGCAGAGGGACGCGGCCGGCATCTCAATGGGATAAAAGCGCCCGCCGCCGCTCTGGTAAAACTTTTCGATGGTCCTGCAGGCAATGTCCAGGTCCTTTTCATGGCGCCATAATTTCCAGCATTCCAGGAAAAAAGTCGCCGCCCAGGGATAATTATACAGGCGGTGCCAGCTGATGTCACGCCCGATGTCGTTGCACACGAGCCCCGTTTCTTCATCCACTAATTCCCGCAGGACAAATTCCCTGTATTCCAGCAGGCTTGCCTCTTCCTTCTCATGCCCTCCGGTCCCCCGGCGGCAAAGGAATCTTGCCATCAAAACGCCCATGCCCATGCGCTCCCTGGCTGCGTTGAAATCGCTTTCCGGGGTATAGACCAGGCGGTGCTCCTCGTTGTCGTAAGCAAGGTAGGCGCCCCGCAGCTCTTTGATAGGCCCGTGATACTGCTGATGCGCCGCAATAAATGCGCAGCGCTTTTCCGCCAGCGTCTCCGGGCGCTCCTGTACCAGCAGCCGGCAGCTAGTGCGGAACCGGCCCGCCTCTATCCGAAAAACAAATTCCCCCAGCTTTTCCGCTTCAAACAGACAGGAATAGGTGCGGTCCGAATTCCTCTGCGCCCGGGTTCCGTTCACCAGCACTTCCTCCGCCTCAAACGAAGGCCGGATTGTAATCGATGTTTTTTCGCCCGGATACAGCACATGCCGCCCCGCTTCCGCCCAGATTACCGGCGCAAGGCGCTGCAGCTTTTCCTGAAAGTCCTTTTTGCCGCTGTGCGGGAAAATCTTCCAGGAAAGCGTCATGGCTTCGCCCGGCGCGAATTCTTTGGGCGACGGATGCAGCCAGAAGCATCCCCGGTCGTTGCTCGACTTTTCCACATCCCGTTCGATGCTGTATCCGCAAAGGCTGCCCTCCGTCAGCACCATGCCCAGATGGGGCGCAGCCCCGCCCATGCGGAGGGCCATGATATAGCTGGTGTTCTCCCCGCAGAAAATATGGGCGTGGCAGCAGTAATTGAGACAAATGTCGCTTCCTTTATACAGATCTGCCAGCGGGAAAGAAATCCCGATGCTCCCTTTATTCGTAAAATACGGATGGCTCCCGGCGTTTTGGATTACAACGGTCGTCGTCAGCTCGTCCCCCTGCCGTTCGTGCGAAACATTCCACGTGAATTCCGGCGGGCACTTCACATCCGCATAGCGGTAATCTTCCCGAAACCAGTTCATCTGCTTCGGGTCGCCGGAAAAAACCAGCTGTGTTACTGCGCTGCTTTCATTCATGAGTACGCTCCCCCAATTTGCCAGTATGATTCCTGCTGTTGAAAATAAGCGGCCTTCGCCGCATCTCAAATTGAATTTCCTTCCATAAAATCCGCTTTTATTCAGTATATCATACGCCCCGAATCAAGAAAAGAGACTTTCCGCCTTTTTCCGGCAAAATCTTCTTAATTTTTTGTTAATATCCGCAGCAGCACCGGAACCGCCGCGCTGGTAAGGACGCCGTTCAGAACGGAATAAACCACCATCTCGGCCGAAGTGTGGCGGATGAGCACCGGCAGGGTGGTGTCCTCGCTGGTGGCGCCCGCCAGGGAGATGGCGGCATAGGGGTTTAAAAACCGGATTGCCAGCGGTATGGTGAGGAAGGAGAGAATCTCCCGCAGCAGGTTGCTGAAAAAAGCCGCCGCGCCCACCTCCGCGCCGTAAAACTCCGTGAGCATGACGCCGCTCAGGCTGTACCACCCCATGCCGGCGCTGATGCCGAGGCTTTCCCGCAAATTAAATCCGGTAAGCAGCGAGCAGACCGCCCCGCCCGCCAGGGACCCGGCAATCACCCCGCAGGGGGCCATCCAGACCCGCAGGTCCATCCGCCGGAGCCGCCGGAACACTTCCCTGTTGCCCCCCACGCTGATTCCCACCGACAGCATCAGCAGCATCAGCACCCAATCCGAACAGCCGGAAATCCGCGCCGAAAGCTCCGGAGAGAAAAACTGGCCGCAGAGAATCCCCGCCGCCAGCGCCGCCAAAATGAGGAAGGTCATGCGCCGCCCTCCTTATTTTCCCGCTTCGCCCGCCGTTTTTCCCACCAGCGGGTCAGAAAAAATACCAAAACGGCGGAAAATGCCATGGGGACCACCGCGAGGAGGAGGCTGTCCAGGCCGAGCCTTCCCAGCTCGGACCAGAAATGTTCCCGGCTTCCCAGCATGACCCCCATGCAGAACACCAGCGCCGCCGTACATCCCAGCTGGACCGCGCCGTGAAAGCGCTTCCACCGCTCCGGGAACCATCGGAAGCCGATCAGAATTCCCGCCGCAAATATGGCCAATATGAGCAATCAAACCGCTCCTTTTCCGTAAATTTACCGCTCTTCCTCCAGCGCCACGGCTAAAAACGCCTCCCGCAGCTCCGGCTGGAAGTTCCCGCACTCCCCTGCGCGGATCATCCGCACCGCCTCCTCCCTGGAAAAGGGGGCCTTGTAGCAGCGCGGGCTGATGAGGGCGTCAAAAACGTCGGCAAGCGCCACAATCTGCGTATAAACCGTGTTTTCCCCGCCCTTCAGGCCGTCGGGATAGCCCCGGCCGTCCCAGCGTTCGTGATGATGGCGGCAGATGTCGTAGGCGTAGTAAAAAATGGGGTTGCGCTCCCGGTTGGGGAGCTTTTCCAAAAGCTCCGCGCCCTTCAGTGCGTGCCCCTTCATGATGGCGAATTCCTCGTCGGTGAGCCGCCCCGGCTTGTTGAGGATACCGTCGGGAATGGCAATTTTCCCCAAATCGTGGAGGATGGACGCCAGGGAGATCTGCTCAATCTGTTCGTCGGTGAAATCGCAGCCCGCCATCCCCCGGTCCCGTATCAGGCGCAGGCAGCGCGCCGTCAAAGAGCGGATATTCTGGACATGCCGCCCCGTCTCGCCGCTGCGGAACTCGATGGCCAGCGCCAGCGCCTCAATCATGCTGTCGCTCAGGTCCCGGACCTCCCGCACCTTCTCCTCGATGATCCGGGCCTGGTTGTCCACGGTCTCCCGGAGCTTTTCCTTGGTCCGGTACAGCTCCACCACCCCGTCGATGCGCTGCTTTAAAAAGTAGGGGATAAAGGGCTTCTCAATGATGTCCTTGACCCCCAGCTCATACCCGAGGTACATGTTCTTTTCCGAAGCGTCGGCCGTAATCAGGAATACGGGGACGTCCTGCGCCAGCTGCCGCTCCTTCAGGGTTTTCAGCAGCGCAATGCCGTCCATCTCCGGCATGACCACGTCCAGCAGCACTGCCGCCATGCGGGAGATGTCCCCTTCCAGCAGCTTCAGGGCCTGCAGTCCGTTTTCCGCCTCCAGAATTTCGTATTCATCCTCAAAGATGCTGCTCAGCAGGGCGCGGTTCAGCTCCACATCATCCACAATCAGCATTTGATACAATCCGGCATGTTCTTTCATTTTCTCAACCTTCCCATCTGTCCGCAGAGCATCCGTCCTTTTCCCGCCCGCAGGCATACGGCAGCGGGAATCCCATATGTTTATTATAAACGCGGGCGGGGAAAAAATCCATACTATGCATGGTATAGGATTCGACAGAAAATATTAAGTTTTCCATAAAACCCTTGTTTTTCGCGCCGCCTGTGGTACAATATTCGGTGATATCCGGATGCGCCGGAGCGGCTGCGTCCGGCATTTGGGGAGGGAACCTATGGAAGAATACAAATGGTCGGAGCTGAGCGGCCGGCTGGAGAAATTTCCCGGGGAGGTTCAGGGCAAGGTGGAACAGTACGCCCAGCGCCTGGCCGAGGAAGGGGAGCACCCGGACGCCCGCCGCGACGCGCTTTACGGCGAAATCCGTTCCGATATTGAAACGCTGAAGGGGCTTTCGGCGAGCTGCAAAAAAGCGCACCTCCAGGCTTCCGCCGCGGCGGATGAGCTGGGGGCCCGGCTCCATGACGTCAGAGCCAGCCGGAAAAAGCGGCTCATCCCCGCGGCGCCCGCCAACACCGTAATTGACGCGGAGGAAAAGCGCGCCGGTCATTTTGCCCAGGGAATCAATCTCTATAAGCTCTTCATGGTCTGCTTTATCGGCACCTTTGCAGGCGTCGTCGTGGAGATGCTCTGGTGCCTGGTAAAAAACGGCTACATCGAAAGCCGGGCAGGGCTGGTCTACGGGCCCTTCAACCTGCTTTACGGCTTCGGCGCGGTTGCGCTGACGCTGGCGCTTTACCAATACCGCAACCGGAGCGGCTTCTTCTCCTTCGCGGGAGGATTTATCGTGGGGAGCGCGGTGGAGTATTTCTGCTCCTGGGCACAGGAGCTGGTGTTCGGCTCCCGCTCCTGGGACTACAGCGGCGCGCCGTTCAACATCAACGGGCGCATCTGTTTGCAGTATTCCATCTTCTGGGGCGTCCTGGGGCTGCTGTGGATCAAAAACATTTATCCGCGCATGTCCGCCCTGATTCTGCGCATTCCAAACCGTGCCGGCAAAATGCTCACCTGGGCCCTGGCCGCTTTCCTGGTCTTTGACGCCGCGGTCACGCTCATCGCCATGGACCGCTGGGCCGCCCGGCAGCACGAGGAGGCGCCCAGCAGCGGGTTCGCGCGCTTTATCGACCAGCGCTTCCCCGACGAGCGGATGGAACGCATCTTTGCCAATATGAAATTTGATTGACGTCCGGCCGGTTCTTGACATATGCCGGAAAATGTGCTATCCTGTTCATTGACATATGACGGAAACGGAGGGATCCCTACGCCCAGACCGCAGAAAAAGCGGCTGATCTGCCGCCTGCCCCGCAACAGCGCCTTTATCCCGGCCTGCCCCGGGGGGAAAGCCGCCCGGATTGTTCTGGCGCTGGATGAATACGAAGCCGTCCGGCTCATCGACCTGGAGGGCTGCACCCAGCAGGAGTGCGCGGCGCAGATGCGTGTGTCCCGCACCACGGTCCAGGGCATTTACGACTCCGCCCGCAGAAAAATCGCCGACGCCCTGGTCAACGGCAAAGAGCTGGCCATTTCGGGCGGCGACTGCGTCGTATGCCCCCATTACTGCGCGCGCTGCGGCCGCGGCTGCGGCAGGCGCTGCGCCATGAAAACGGATACGGAGGATGAGGCAACATGAAGATTGCGGTAACTTATGAAAACGGACAGATTTTCCAGCATTTCGGCCATAGCCGGCAGTTCAAGCTCTACGACGTGGCCGACGGCAGAATCACCGGCGAAAAAGTTGTGGACACCATGGGCAGCGGCCACGGCGCGCTGGCGGGATTCCTGTCCGCAAACGGCGCGGACACCCTGATCTGCGGCGGAATCGGCGGCGGCGCCCAGCAGGCCCTGGCGCAGGCGGGGATCCGGCTGTACGGCGGCGTGAGCGGCAGCGCGGACGACGCGGTGCGGGCGCTGCTGGACGGCACGCTTCATTATAATCCCGCCGTTCGCTGCGACCATCATGACCACGAGCACGGGGAAGGCGGACACAGCTGCGGAAGCCACGGCTGCGGGGAACATTCCTGCGGCGGAAGCTGCGGCAAATAAATCGAAAGCGGCTCTGACGCCGCCGGCATTTCTGCCGGCGGCGTTTTCTTCGGCGCAAAACCGGTATGATCGGGCGGAAGCGGGGCAGAATAGCATTGGTACCCGCTGATTCTTTGACCATCGAAAGGAGAACCCCATGCGCTGCAAATATATTCCCATCCTCCTGGCGATGCTTGCCGCAGCCGCCTTCGCCTCCTGCAATTCCCCGGCGGAGGAAAACGCGGAAAGCTCCGCCCAGGAAAGCGGAAGCGCGCCGTCCGAGCCGGAGGAAAGCCCTCTGGCCCCTCTGATGGCGCAGCTTTACGCCGGCATGAAGGAAGAGGACCTGCCCATGCGGCTGGAAACCGTCCTGACGGAGGAAAACTCCGAATACTACACCGGCGTGCCCTTTTCCTCTTACCGGGAGGGGCTCGCCTCCGACGCCGCCATCGGCTCCATCGCCCACTCCGTCTGCCTGCTGCGGGCGGAGGACGAAGAAGCCGCCAAAAGCCTGGCGGACGAAGTGGAAAAATCCGCCGACCCGCGGAAATGGGTCTGCGTCGAGGCAGAAACCAAACTGGTCCGGCAGAAAGGGGACCTGGTGGTCCTCATCATGACCGATGCAAGCCAGGCCGAACAGATCAGCGCAAACTTTGACGCGCTGGAGGATTGAAAGCGCCCGGGAACTTGTTTTGAGTCCCCGGGCGGACGCTTATCCTTTGACGGCGCCGATCATAACGCCTTTTACAAAATATTTCTGCAAAAACGGATAGATGAACAAAACCGGAACGGTGGTTACAATGATGGCGGAATACTTGATGGTTTCCGCATAGCTGTCGTATTGATCCCCAACGCTCTGGCCGCTTCCCAAAACATCTGTATTGGCGATCAGCAGGGCCCGCAGAACGTTCTGAATGGGCAGGAGGCTGTTATCAGTGATGTAGATGGAAGCATTGAACCAGTTGTTCCAGTGCCCCACCCCATAATAGAGCAGCAGCACCGCCATGGTAGGCATTATCAGGGGAACGACAATGCGGAACAGAATAATAATATCGTTGGCCCCGTCGATATAGGCAGATTCCGTCAGCCCTTCCGGCACCGCCTCAATCGCCGTCTTGCAGATGATGGCGTTGTAAAGCGACAGCGCCCCCGGGATAATCAGCGCCCAAAGGTTATTGAAAAGTCCCAGAGAACGCTGGTTCAGATAGGACGGGATGAGCCCTCCCGAAAAGAACATGGTGAACATCATAAAGAATACGATGGCTCTCTTAAACACCATCTTTTTGCAGGCCATGAAATAGCCGCAGAACAGGGTCATCACGATATTGAGGGGCAGGGCGCACACCAGAATTATGAGGATATTCCGGTAACCGCTGAGAATGAGCGGGTGACGGAAAGTCATCTGATAAGCGCCCAGTGTGAAGCCGTGGGGCCGGAACAGCACCCCGGGATGTGCTACCAGGTAGGTGTTGTCGCTGAAGGAAGCGCACAGCACATAATACATGGGGTAGAGGGTAACAAAAACCAGCGCCAGCATGATGAGCGTATTCACAATGTCAAACGCCCAGTCCCCCGCGGTCTTTTTTCGCAAACTCATGTCAGTCCCTCCTCAGAACAGGCTGGTTTCGCTCAGCCTGCGGCTGACAGCGTTGGTCGCCAGCAGGAAAACGATATTCACCAGAGAATTGAAAAGCCCCACCGCCGTCGAATAGCTGTAGTTTGCCTCAATAATACCCTTGCGGTAAACGTAGGTGGAAATTACATCGGCCACCTCATAAGTCAGAGGCTGGTAGAGCAGTAGAATTTTTTCAAATCCCACGTTCAGAATGCCGCCCATCCGCAGGATAAAGAGGATGGTGATGGTGGGCATCAGGCCGGGGAGGGTAATCGAAAACATCTGGCGGAAGCGTCCCGCGCCATCTATCCTTGCTGCCTCATACTGCTGCTGGTCGATACCCGAAAGAGCCGCCAGGTAGATGATGGAATCCCAGCCGATAGACTGCCAAATGCCGGACAAAACGTAGATGGGGTAAAAATTCTCCTTAGCCGAAAGCAGATTCTCCCGAGTCCCGCCGAAAGCAGCAATTACATCGTTAAAAACGCCGCCCGTCTGACAGAACGCCTTCAAAAGGCCGCACATGACCACCACGGAGATAAAGTAGGGCATGTAAGAGACCGTCTGGACCGTCCGCTTAAACCAGTTGCAGCGGATTTCGTTTAAAAGCAGCGCCAGCAGAATTGGAGCCGGGAAACCGAACAGGATGCTGAGCCCGCTGATGGAAAAGGTGTTGCGCAGAAGCCGCCAGAAGTAAGGATCCCTGAAGAAGGTGACGAACTGATCCAGCCCGACCCAGGGACTTTCCATAATTCCCAGCGTGGGGCGGTACTGTTTAAATGCGATAATAATGCCGTACATCGGTTTGTAAGCAAAGAGGATAAAATAAACGACCACCGGCAGAATCATCAGATATTTCCATTTGTTCTGCTGGAAATCGCGCGACAGGACCTGCCCCAGCGGCCTTTTCGCAGATGTATTTTTTGCCATTGCAGGCACTCCTTCCGTATATGGTTTCCCGGCGGCCCGGAAAAGGGCGGCGCCAGGATCTGCAGCAGGTTACCGGGCCAGAAAACGGTCGTAGGCTGCCTGCTGAATTTCCAGGACGCGCTCGAGCCCCATCCCGTTGAGGGTTTCCACAAAGCTGTCAAAATTATCCAGGGATTCCTCGCCGGTCAGATATTTGAGCGCCATTTCCGAAGCATAAGTGTTGATGGAAGTTGCAAGAGAGCTGTACTCGGTGCTTTCTTCGGTGGTCAAGGTCACACCGTAGGGCATCAGATGTTCGGTCATTTCGTTGTTTTCCACCCAAAGGTCTACCGCTGCTACGGATTCCGGCGCATTCTTCTGCTTGACCATGCCCTCCGCCTGCTTGGAGATGCCTGCCCACTGCGTGCCGATATATTTGTCAAGACCGTAACGGGTGCCGGCAGGATCATTCAGAACGGTATCGGTAAAGGTGGGCACGCCGTCCTCCATTGTGTAGCTGACGCCCTCGGTCCCATAGTTCCAGTACATGTAGCCTTCCTCCGTAAAGCCGTAGTCCAGCCAGCGCAGGGCCAGAGGGAGATTCTCGTCGGAACAGCTGGTGGTGACAGCAGCAACGTAGTTCTGAACGGTATCCTCCATTTGAGTGGCTACAATCGCATCGCCCTCCTGGGCCACAGGGTAGGATACGCCGATCCACTCCGCACCCGTTCCGGCGGAGTCCGCATTCTGAATCCAGGCGCTCATCTGGCTGATCGCAGTCACGGTTGTGCCGGTTTCATTATTCAGGGTCTTGGTGTTCATTCCATCGTCGTCCAGCGTGACGGAATCCGGGTCAATCAGGCCGTCCTCGTACCAGGTATTGAGCTGCTGCATG
This sequence comes from Candidatus Merdivicinus intestinavium, assembly GCA_018713245.1. Taxonomy (GTDB): domain Bacteria; phylum Bacillota; class Clostridia; order Oscillospirales; family Ruminococcaceae; genus Merdivicinus; species Merdivicinus intestinavium. The sequence continues at coordinate 6,158 of DVFM01000060.1, read as the reverse complement.
TAGTTTTTCCAGTTTTCCTGGGCCATCGCGTACTGAACCTGGTCGTTGTCGTCAATGTAAAAGCCGGGGGTAAAGGTGGCAAAAGCGCCGTAAGCGGAGCCAAAGCCGGTGTACATTCTGGACGGGACAAAAGCAAATCTCGCCCCGTAGGCTTCGTTAAATGTACGGATAATATTGTCCCAGTCCTCCATGGTAACAGGCTCGTCCAGTCCCTGCTCGTCCAGCCAATCCTTCCGGAGGACCGGACCCGCATAAACTGCGCCCCAAATGGATTCCCGGAAGCTCCCCACGCCGTAATACTGTCCCGCGTCCGTTTTCAGAGATTTGTCATAATGCTCGTTTTCCTGAAGATACTGCCAGTAATTGGGCGCATATACCGGAAGGTCGGCAGTCAGATCGCGGATAACGCCGTCATCGATATACTGCTGCGCATTGCTGATAATCTGGTAAAAAATGATGTCCGGCAGATCGTCGCTGACCAGCATCAGGTTAAACGCCTGGGTGTTGTCCGTTCCTGCCGACGGGAACTGCCATTCCACATTGATGCCGGTCATTTCGGCAAGCCCTGTGTGGAAGGGGGATTCGGTGTAATCCGTATAAGAGGAATCCGGTCCCAGCGTGCCCGCAGTCCAGACAGTAAGCGTCTGATCGGTCTCAATGGGATAGCCTGCAAATTCCTCCGTCCCCGTTTCGCCGGAAGATGCCGCTGCACTGGACTGGGTGCTGCTCTCTGTTCCGCTCTGAGAGGATTCTCCCCCGCCGCCGCAGCCGGAAAGAGCGGAAGCCGCCATCAGCGCCGCGAGGATTGCCGCCAAAGCCTGTTTTTTCATGTTGTGTTCCTCCTAACTCATTTCGTCTCGTCTTATGATTTGTTGGACATCATATTTTGGGTTTTGGGGAGTCCAACCTTTTTGACAGCTTCAGTATAGCGGGAAAACCAAACAAAAACCAGCAGCAGAATCCCAAAACAACTGCTCAAACCTCAAAAATGAATTGCTCATTTTTAAAATCCGCTTCCATTTTCGAAAATAGGAATGCCGCAGAATTGAAAAAAATTCGGATTTTTGGTATAATATTATCATCCAAAAGAGGAGGGATTTCGTATGATTTTTCGAAAAGGACACAACCGAAGCTTTTTTGTAAGGTTCCTGTATTCCTATTTGATGATCCTCCTGGTCCCTTTCCTGACCATCTTTGTTACCTACGCCTGCGCCGAGGTTTCCATCCGCAACGAAATTTTGATTTCCAGCGAAAACAGCCTGCATCAGTTTTTCAATAACGTCGATTCCCGCCTTTCCGAAATGGTGCACACGTCCTTTAAGGTCCTTCAGGATGATAGTGTCAAGCGGCGGGCTTATGAATCTGAGGCGGGAAACGGCTATGATACTTATCAGATCAAGCAATATCTGTCAGGCCTTCCCCAGGATACCTTCTCAGACGTCTTTGTCTATTATTATGATTCCGACCGGATTATATCCGCCGGATATTCCTCCCTGTCCTGCTCCTCCTACGCTTCCACCTACTATGCTAAAAACCTGGAAATCGCTTCCATGTCTGAGGAAGCTTTCCGGGACAATCTGATTCTTGACCGCGGCAACACGCCGGAACTTATTTCACTGGGCGGAGCCATCACTCAGCCAACCCTGGCGGTTGCTATGGCACAAAACGCCGGATACGCCCTGGGAGAGCCGGAAATGACAGCCTGCGTAGCGCTTCATCCGTCCCTGCTGGCGGAAATGCTCCAAAGCGCTAACTTTCACCGTGACGGCGTCATTCTCATCTTTAACAAAGACGGAACGCCGCTGGCGGCCTCCGCGGAATTTCAGGGGGAACTGGACCTTTCCCGTTATACCGACGGGGTTTCCCGGGAGGATACGATCGGCGGCCAGAAATACATGGTGCAGCTCTTTGATTCGACCGTGCTGGACTGCACCTATGTTTCCCTGACCTCCGCGTCCGCCTTCTGGGAAAAGCTCAATACGCTGCGGACGGTCTGCCTGGTGAGCCTGACGCTGTGCATGTGCATTTCGGCGGCCGTTACTGTCTACCTGTCCAAGCGCAACTATTCCCCCATCACTTCCCTGCTCCGCACCATTCACAGCAAAACCAACCGCCAGTACGACCGTTCCGAACAGGATGAGCTGGAATTTGTCCGCACCATCCTGCAGCAATCCTTTGAAGAAAACAATCTGCTTTCCAGCAGGATTGAAAACGAAAGTCACGCCCTTCGGGAGGATTTCCTCCTGCGGGCACTCCAGGGGACCTGGAATCAAGATGGAGAGGAGGACGCCTTTTCCGCCCATCAGATTTCCCTCCTTTCAGACAAATTCTGTGCAGTACTCATTCGCGTAGAAAGCTTTGATGAAAATCTGGTCGGAAGCCGGGAAAATTCCGACACCCAACGGCTCCTCTCCCTGATTTTCGCCAATATTTTCGAGGAGCTCTGCGCTGCTTCCCACCAGGGCTTCATGCTGGAGCTGGGGGCCATGCGCCAGGTGGGGCTTCTGAACTTCCGCGGCGCGCCGGACGAGGCGCTGACTGCCGACGTGTGCAGTATCTGCATGAAGCTGTCGGACCTGTTAACGAACCATTTCGGGATCTGCTTCACCTGGGCTGTCAGCGAAATCCAGAGCGGCCTTCAGGGCATCCACACTGCCTATGCCCAGGCCGTTCACGCTATGAACTACCGCTTTCTGTACGGGAAGGGCAAGTCAATCCTTTACCGGGACGTGAAAAACCGTCCCTTCCGTTACAACAGCGCTGCGGAATCCAAAGCTTCCCAGATCCTTTTGAATTATGTCTATCAGGATTCAAAAGAGACACCTGCCCAAGCGACGGAAGCCGCTCTCGCCTGCTTTGAAATTTCTCCGCAGGATTCTTGCGAAGCGGTGCAGTGCATCAAGTACGAATTGACCAACACTGTGGGCAAAATTGCCCGGCAGATCGGCCCCTCTCTCCCGGAAGAGGATTCCCTCATCCGCAGGCTGTTCGACGCGGACACGCTGTTCGACTACCGCGCCATTTTGGAGGAAGCTCTGAACCAACTCCGGCAGCTCCGTCTCTCCAGTCATGAGACCCACACCATCTGCGACAAAGCCGCCTCCTATATTCAGGATCATTACACCGATCCAAACCTCAACAATAACGCCCTCGGAAACGCTCTGAACATTTCCCCCTCCTATCTCTCCAGGCTGTTCAAGCTGCAATTCGGCCAGGCGCCATTGGATTACCTTTATCAGCTGCGGATTGAAAGCGCCAAAGAACTGCTCTCCCACACCGCCATGACGATGGAGGACATTGCCGTTCGGACGGGATTTTTAAACGGTACCGCTCTCATCAAAATTTTCCGAAAAATTGAGGGCATTACCCCGGGAGCCTATCGAAAGCTGATGCAGAATAACACATAATAACAAAACAGCGCCCTGCGGCGAAACGCGGGGCGCTGCCCTTTTACTGTGAATCGCGGCGATAAACCGTCTCTCCATCCTTCACCGTCTCCAGGACCCGGATGCGGTTTAGCTCCATAGGCGGAACCTCCAGGGGATTTCGGTCCAGGATCACCAGGTCCGCCCGTTTTCCGGGTTCCAGCGAGCCTTTCTCCCCTTCCTCAAAGCATTGGCGCGCGGCATGGACGGTTACGGCGCAGAGGGCATCCTTCACGGAAATGCGCTCCTCCGGCCCCAGGCAAACCCCCTCCCGCGTCACGCGGTTGACTGCGCACCAGACCGTTTCCATCATGTCAGGCGGGATCACCGGCGCGTCCTGGTGGAGCGTATAGGGGAGCCCCAGCCTCCCGGCGCTGGCGGCCGGGCTGATGCCTGCGGCGCGCTCCGGGCCGAAGATTTCCAGATGTGCGCCGCCCCAATGATAAACGTGGGCAGCAAAAAAGGAGGGGATGAGCCCCAGCGGGCCGAATCTGGCCAGCTGGTCCTTTCCGACCAGCTGGGCGTGGATCATCACCGGCCGGATGGCGGCGGTGTCTTGGCCCGCCGCTTTGGCCTTCTCCAAAGCGCGGAGGAACTGCTCCGCCGCAGCGTCGCCGTTGCAGTGGGCCAGGAGCTGCCGCCCCTCCGCCAGCGCTATCTCTACAGCCTCCTCCACCTGCGCGTCCGGCAGAGCCGGATAACCCCGGTAATCCCCGCCCGGATAGGGCTCGCGCATCCAGGCGGTGCGGCTTTGGGGGGACCCGTCCAGAAAAATCTTATATCCGCCCAGTTTGAACCGCCGCCAATATCTGCCCACGCACTGGGGAAATGCTTCGGCAGCCTCCCGGCCCTCCCAGGGGTCCGCGTAGGCGGCGGCATCCAGCCGCAGCGCCTTCCTGTCCAACAGTTCCCGGTAAAGGGGCAGCATCTCGGGCGTCAGCAGTCCCTCCTGAACGGTCGCAATCCCAAAGGAGGCGTACAGCCGCTGCGCTTCCCCGCAGGCCCGAACCAGTTCCTCCACGGACGGCCGGGGCAGCGCCCGGACCGCCCGCAGAAAAGCTGCCTCCTCCAGCCGGCCGGTGAGGCGGCCGTTTTCCCGCTCGATCCGTCCGCCCTCCGGGTCCGGCGTTTCGGACGTGATCCCGGCGGACTTTAACGCGAGCGTGCTGAGAACGCCGCTGTGACCGGAGCGGTGCTGCAGAATCACGGGGTTTTCCGGGGCGGCTTCGTCCAGCAGGCGGCGGTCAGGCAGGCGCTTTTCCCGCAGGCGCGCAGGGTCAAGGTCCCGCGCTGCCACCCATTCCCCCGGCTTTATGCCTTTCTCCCGGATATAGCGGCGGAGCCGCGCCGAAATCCCGTCAAAGTCCCGCTCCTCCGCGACGGAACATTGGAGCATCGCGTGGGCGCAGGCGGCAAAATGGCTGTGCGAATCCACAAAGGCGGGCATCAGCGTCCGCCCCTCCAGCCGGACCTCCTCCGCTTCCGGCGCAGCCGCCCGCAGCGCCGCTTCTTTCCCTACCCGAAGAATCCGCCCGCCTTCTGTCAGCACCGCTTCCGAGCAGAAAGGCTCCCCCATGGTCAGGACCGGTCCCCCGGCATACAGCTTTTTCATGCCATCTCCCCCTTCCGCTTTAGCCTGTCCGTTTTCCGCCCCGTTATCCGGGCTCCCGTTCTGTAAAATGAGCGTTGGGGCAACCTCTGTACAAAGAAATAATATGTTTGTCGAATTTTGGAACAATTTAGGCGATTCGACAAAGTTGTTAAAATTTTATTGACATATCTATAATGTTTGTATATACTTGGTAATACTGGGATTGGGCGGAGCCATGGACTGCCCACCGGTTTCCCAATAGAAAAATGACGGCCGTTCGGCTTTCGGTTCGGCAGCAAAAGAGGCAGGACTCAAGGCGGAGGGTTCTGTCTCTTTTCTCGTGTGTGTAAAAATTGTGTAAAGAGGTTTATTATGGACGTATCATTTACCGCATTTATCCAGGATATCCTGTCCAGTCCGGTTTTGATGATTACCGTTGCCCTCACCTTAGGGGTTATTTTTGTCAACGGCTGGACGGATGCTCCCAACGCCATCGCCACCTGCATCACAACCCGCTGCATGGGGGTCCGCAGCGCCATCTGGATGAGCGCCGTTTTCAACTTCCTGGGCGTATTCGTCATGACCCAGATCAACAGCTCGGTGGCTTCCACCATCAGCAACATGGTGGATTTCGGCTCCAACACCCGGGAGGCCCTCATCGCCCTGTGCGCGGCCCTGTTTTCCATTGTGGTCTACAGCGTCGGCGCCTCCTATTTCGGCATTCCCACCAGTGAAAGCCACAGCCTCATCGCCGGCCTTACCGGCGCCGCCATCGCCATTCAGAACGGCATCGGAGGCGTCAACATGGCGGAATGGGGCAAGGTGCTCTACGGCCTGGTGCTGAGCCTGGCGCTGGGGTTTGGGTCCGGCTGGGTGCTCTGCAAGCTGGTCAGCATCATCTGCCGCCGGATGGACCGCCGCAAAACCAACCGTTTCTTTAAGGGCGCGCAGATTTTCGGCGCGGCTGCCATGAGCTTTATGCACGGCGCGCAGGACGGCCAGAAGTTTATCGGCGTGCTGTTTCTGGGAATCGCCTTTTCCGGCGGCCAGACCAGCGTAAGCGGCGTGGCCATCCCGGTGTGGCTGATGCTGGTGTGCAGCGTGGTCATGGGTACCGGCACCAGCGTCGGCGGGGAAAAGAT
>DVFM01000059.1 GCA_018713245.1 Candidatus Merdivicinus intestinavium | reverse complement strand
TTTTTGCGGATCAGCTCGGTGCCGCCCAGCATGTTGGACCACTGGTCGTCGCCGCCGAACTGGAGGTTGCAGCCGTACTTTTCAAAGAGGCAGAGGAAGTCGTAGCTCTGCATAATCATGTAGTTGAATTCCAGGAAGGACAGGCCCTTTTCCATCCGCTGCTCGTAGCATTTGGCCCGGAGCATATTGTTGACCGAGAAGCAGGCGCCAATATCCCGGATAAACGCAATGTAGTTCAGATTTAAGAGCCAGTCGGCGTTGTTGACCATCATGGCCTTGCCCTCGCCGAACTCGATAAAGCGGCTCATCTGCTTTTTAAAGCAGTCTGCATTATGGTCAATATCTTCCTTGGTGAGCATTTTACGCATATCGGTGCGGCCGGAGGGGTCGCCGATCATGGTAGTGCCGCCGCCGATGAGGGCGATGGGGCGGTTTCCGGCCATCTGGAGGCGCTTCATCAGTGTGAGGGCCATAAAATGTCCGGCGGTAAGGCTGTCCGCAGTGCAGTCAAAGCCGATGTAGAAGGTGGCTTTTCCCTCGTTAATCAGCTTGCTCACCAGTTCTTCGTCGGTGACCTGGGCAATGAGCCCGCGGCGTTTGAGTTCTTCGTAAGCGGTCATGTTTCTCTTTCCTTTCCTTGGGGTTTAAAATTTTTTTGATACTGGATTAAATCCATTCCCTCATGGATATTCCAGCGGACGCCGGTGGGGAGATAGCCCATTTTTTCATAGAGATGGCGGAGTTCCGGCTCCTGCTCAATGGTAATCAGCTGCCACTGATCGGCGGGGGCAAGGGATTGTTCCGCCAAGCGGATAGCTTCCTGCGCAATTTTCCTTCCACGGTATTCCGGCAGGACAAAAAGAATGCTGAGAAGATAGCGGCGTTTTCCTTCCGTATCCAAATATTTGACCCGGATACCGCCAACAGGGACCCCATCCGCCTGAATAAAGGCAGCTAGGGCAACCGCAGGATCGGCGAGCTTCCGTTCCACTGTTTCCAATGATTCCGCGCCGGGGCTGTGGTCATAATCCTGGTACCGTTCCAGCAGGGAAGCAAATGCCTTTACCTGCATTTCATGAAACAGCGGCGCCTGGCAAGGCTGAACGGGAACCAGTGCGACCATGAAAAAACATCTCCTTTCCGGTGTTCTGACTTTCGGACAGGAAATAAAAAATCCCCTGCCCGGATTTCGGACAGAGGACGATTCAGTCAATCTGAAACGTGTTACCACCTCAATTTACCGTTCCCTCACGAAAACGGCCTCGTCGAGTACGCCAAAACGGATACTCCAATGCGTTAACGGGCATTCCCGGCAATCCCTACTGCAAACGGTTCAGGATGCGGCTCCGAGAGGTATTCAGTTCCCCGCTTCCGCGCCCTTCCACCGCCCGGGCGCTCTCTGTGCTCCGCTCAGGGAACCTACTCTTTCTCATCACAGCTGTTAGCATTATCTTAGCACAGCCGCACCCGTTTGTCAATCCTTTTTTCCGGAAAACCGGGAAGGATGCCGCCGGAAAGGCGGAATTTGAACCAAATCATTCCTATGTAAAGAAAATTTTAGTAAAACCGTTTTTTTCTTCACCCGAATTTTTCGGACGCATTACGAACTTATGCTTTATATTGCCGTTTTTTTCTGTATAATAAAACTGTAAACAGAAAAAACACGAACAAAATCGCATGAAGGAGATACATTATGGAACAGAATCAGATCAAACTGGCAGTATTTGACTGGGCCGGCACCACCGTGGACTACGGCTCCTCCGCCCCCGCCGTGGTGTTCGAGCGCACCTTCGCCGCGAAAAGCATCCGCTTCACCCGTCCGGAAATCAACGCATTCATGGGCATGGAGAAAAAAGGGCACATCCGCTCCCTCCTTGCCACCGAGTCCGGCTCCTCCCAGTTCCGCAGGGTTTTCGGCCGGGACTGGACCGAAAATGATGTAGAGGATTTCTACCAGGCCTTTGAGGCGAACCTTTTCGACGTTGTGGCGGAATACAGCGCCCCCATCTCCGGCACGGTGGAAGCCGTCCGGGCGCTGCGGGACATGGGCATCAAAATCGGCTCCACCACCGGCTACACCAGCCAGATGATGGAGCGCGTCCTCCCCGCCGCCGAAAAGGGCGGTTATGTTCCGGACTGCGTGGTCACTCCCGACATCGCAGGCGCCGCCCGCCCCTCCCCCTTTATGCTGTTTGAGTGCATGAAGCGGCTGAACGTATACCCGCCCCGCCTGGTGGTCAAGGTAGGAGACACCGTGATTGACATGGAAGAGGGCGTCAACGCCGGCGCCTGGAGCATCGGCATCATCACCGGCTCCAATCTTCTGGGGCTGACCGAGGACGAATATGACGCCATGCCCGCTCAGGAGCTGGCGGCGCGGAAAAAAGCGGTGGAGGAGAAATACTACGCCGCCGGGGCGGACCTCGTTATCGACAGCATCGCCCAGCTTCCGGAAGCCATCCGGGAAATCAACCGCCGCCTGGCGGAAGAGGAGGCCAAGTAAGATGGATCAGTTCTGGAACCCGGTGCGCACCTGGGTCGGCGAAGGCGCCGCCGCCCGGACTGCGGAGATTCTGCGGGAAATGGGGGCCTGCGGCAAGGACGTCCTGCTCCTGGTCTGGAACAGCGCGCTGCTGGAGCAGGAACCCTTTGCCTCCCTGCTGAAGGACAGCGCTTTCCGCACCATGCCCTACTGCTTTACGGCGTCCAACCCCACCGTTGGCCAGCTGCTGGAAGCCTACCGGCAGACCCGTTCCCTGCGCCCCGCCGCCGTCGTCGCCGTGGGCGGCGGCAGCATCCTGGACGTGGGGAAATCCCTCTGCTGCCTGTACGGCGCGGAAATCGGCTCCGAGGACGAGCTGCGCGCCGCCATCCGAAATAAAACCCTCCCCTCCCCCGCCGCCCGATGGATCGGGATTCCCACCACCGCCGGCACCGGCAGCGAAGTGACCTGCTGGGCGACCATCTGGGACCCGGACAAAAACGCCAAGCTCTCGGTGGAATCCAAAGAAAACTACGCCTACGCCGCCCTGGTGGACCCCTCGCTGGCAACCGGCATGCCGGTCTCCCTGGCGGTCTCCTCCGGACTGGACGCGGCCGCCCACGCCATCGAAAGCTACTGGGCCAAAGCCACCAACACCGTCTCTCAGGGATTGGCCCTCCGCGCCATTGACACCATTATGCGGGACATGGACCGGCTGGTTTCCGGCGACCCCGCCGCCCATCTGAGCATGGCCAAGGGCAGCATGATGGCAGGGCTCGCCTTCAGCAACACCAAAACCACCGCCTGCCACTCCATCTCCTATCCTTTGACAATGCGCTACGGCATCCCCCACGGCGCGGCGGTGAGCATGCTCATCGCGCCGGTGATGAAGCTCAATGCCGGCCTGATCGCCGACTTGCCGTCCCTGCTCCGCGCCCTCCATCTGAACAGCGCGGAGGAAGCGGGGCCCCGCATCCGCGGCCTGCTCCAGAAAGCCGGCATCTCCGCGTCGCTCCGGGAATGGGGCGCAAAGGAGGAGGACCTGCCGGAGCTTGCAAAGCTCGGCATGACCAAAGGCCGCGCCGACAACAACCCCCACGAATTGAACGAAGAAATTATCCTGGACATCCTGCGGTCCATCTATTAAGGAGAGTCTGTTATGAATAGAATCGGAAAACTGATCTGCACCGCCCTGGTTTCCGTCCTGGCGGCGGGCGCCCTCGCATCCTGCGGCTCCGCCAGCGCGGAGGACAACGTCTTTACCATCGCCTACGCCCCCAATGAATCCACCGAACAGAGCGCCGACGCCCGCAACGGCCTGGCGGGCGACCTGAGCGAGGTCCTGGGCTGCGAGGTAGAGGAAATCCAGGCCAGCGACTACAACGCCATCATCGAAGCCCTCCGCACCGGGAAAGCGGACATGGCCTACATGGGCGGGCTGAACCTGGCGCTGGGCGTGGAACGCGCCGGCATCGAGCCCATCGTCATGAAAGCCGACGACGGGGACCCGGAAAAAGCGGTCTACCACTCCCTGCTCATCACCAGCAGCGAAAATGAGGACATCTATTCCATCGAGGACATCCAGGGCAAAACCATGGCCTTCGTGGACCCCAACTCCACCTCCGGGAACCTCATCCCCACTTCCGAAATCATCAAAGCTTTCCCCGATGAAGACCTGAACTCGGATATGCTCCACACCAACGGGGAATTTTTTGAGGCAGTGAGCTTCTCCGGCAAGCATCAGGCCGGCCTGCAGGCGGTTATCATGGGCGACGTGGATGTGGCCCCCATCTCCGACCAGATTCTGGAAGCGGAAATCGCGGCCGGCAACGCCTCCGCCGACGACATCCGCATTATCCACGAGTCGGCTCCCATCCCCTCCGAGGCGATGGTGGTCGGCAAGCATGTGGATGAGGAAACCCGGGAACAGCTCACCGAGTTCCTGGTAAACTATGACAACGAAGCCTACTTCACCGATGTCATCAAAAACGAGGGCGCCCGCTTCGTCGCCTGCGACATCAGCGACTACGAACCCATCATCGAGCTGAACGAAACCATCAACACCGAAGAGTAATCGGAAAACGCGGAGGGATTGCGGCAATATGGAACCGGTACTGAAGTTTCAAAACGTGACGAAAAACTACCCCAACGGCGTCCACGCCTTGAAGAACGTCTCGCTGGAGGTACAGGAGGGGGAATTCATCTCGGTCATCGGCCCCTCCGGGTCGGGGAAATCCACCCTGCTGCGGGCCGTGAACCGGCTGATCCCGGTGTCCGGCGGCGAGGTGCTGGTGGACGGCGAGCCTGTCAGCCGCCTCCGGGGCCGGAAGCTCCGGGAGATGCGGCACAAAATCGGGATGATCTTTCAAAACTACAACCTGGTTTACAGCCTGTCGGTCCTTCAGAATGTGCTGCACGGGCGGCTGGGATATATGTCCGGCCCCCGGGGGATTTTCGGGCTTTACAGCGAAGAGGATAAGCAGGCGGCGCTGGACCTGCTGGAGGAAATGGGGATGGAACAGTTCGCCTATCACCGCGCCTCCGACCTGTCCGGCGGCCAGAAGCAGCGGGTGGGCATCGCCCGGGCCATCAACCAGAACCCGCGTCTCCTGCTCTGCGACGAACCCATCGCATCCCTGGACCCTTCCAGCTCCAAAACCATTATGGACCTGCTCCACGAAATGACCCGCAAGCGCAACATTGCCTGCATCGTCAACCTGCACCAGCTGGATGTGGCCCTCAAATATTCCACCCGGATTATCGGCCTTTCCAAGGGGGAAGTGGTCTTTGACGGGACGCCGGAGGAGCTGACCGGCGAGATGATTGAGCGGATTTACGGCACCAGCCGGGAAAACCTGATGATTGGAGGTGCAAAGGATGAAGCAGCGGATTCCCTTGATTGCGCGTGATCAAAAGCGGCTGTACACCTGGTTTCTCATCATTTTTGCCGTGCTGTTCGCGGCGGCCACCTTCTTTACCGGCTTTAACCCCGGCGTCCTCATCGCCAACGGCGACGCCTTCTGGAGCTTCATTACCGAGGACTTTCTGCCGCCCGCCCTTCCTGCCTCCGGCAAGATTGCGAACATCCTCTCCAGCGTCCTGGTGACGCTGGCGCTGGCCCTTTCCTCCACTGCGGTGGCGGCGGTGCTGGCCTTCTTCGTGTCGCTGTTCGGCAGCGAGACAATTTCCCCCTTCCCCAAATGCGCCAAATTTGTCCGGGGCTTCGCCACCTTCCTGCGGAATATCCCGGCGCTGGTGTGGGCCTTCATCCTTTTTTCCTCTCTGGGGATCGGGACCGGCGTAGGCTTTGTCGCCCTGTGCATCACCAGCTTTGCCTTCATGGTGCGGGCCTTTGTGGAGACGATGGAGGACGTTTCGGAGGACTGCATTGAAAGCCTCAGCGCCGTGGGCGCCAGCTTTCCCCAGCGGGTCTCCCAGGCGGTGCTGCCCTCCTGCATGAGCGGCTTCCTGTCCTGGTTCCTCTACTGCATTGAAGTAAATATCCGCGCCTCCACCATCGTCGGCATGGTGGGCGGCGGCGGCGTAGGGCTGACGCTCTTTTCCTACATCAAGAGCTTCCAGTATGACATTGCCCTGAGCATCATCCTGCTGATTGCGGTGATGGTCATTGTGGTGGACCAGATCACCGCCAGGCTGCGAAAGGAGATCGGCAAATGAAAGACCTGTCCATTCAAGAAAAAGCGGCCCCTTCCGGCTTCGCCCGCCAAAAGCGCATCCCCGTGGGGTGCAAAGACAAAAACCGCGCAACCGGCTGGTTCCTGCTGGGGACGGCGGTGCTGACCGTGATAAGCATCGCCTACCTGGGCATCGACTGGGGCAAGCTCTTTTCCCGCATCCCGGACATCGGGGTGGTATTCTGGAAGCTGCTGCATCTGGATTTCTCCAACATGGACCTGATCGGCAGTTCCCTTCTGGAAACGGTGTCCATCGCGGTGCTCTCGCTGCTGTACAGCCTGATTCTGGGCGTTATCTTCGGGATGCTGGCGGCGAAGAACGTATTCCGCCTGCCCGTCTTATCGGTCATCGTGCAGTCCTTTTTCACCTTCCTGCGGGCGGTGCCCACGCCGGTGTGGGTTCTTCTGATGCTGGTCTGCCTGGGGATGGGGCCGGAGGCCGGCGTGGCCGGGCTTTGCGTCCACACCACCGCCTTTTTCACCCGCTCCTTTGCCCAGAGCTTTGAAAGCATTCCGGACGAGACCATTGAAGCCCTGGAAGCCACCGGCACCAGCCGCCTGAGCATCTTCTGCAACGCCATTTTCCCGACGGCGCTGTCCCAAATCGTCGCCTGGACCGGCATGCGGCTGGAAACCAACTTCTCCGAGTGCGCCATTTTGGGCATGGTGGGCGCGGGCGGCATCGGCTACGTCATCTCCACCAGCCTTCAGGGGTATGACTACGGCACCGCCGGAACGGCCATCCTTCTGGTTTTTGTTATCGCCTATCTGATTGAGCGCATTTTCGTCCGAATCAAGAAAAAATTCCGCTGAGCGAAAAGCGCGGCCCAATATCCCCCGGTTTTACCGGGGGATATTCCTTTTCTCCAATATGGGAGCAGCCCTTCCGCCGTTGTGCGCCTGCGGCGGGTGTGCTATAATGAAACTGAAAATCCGATTTTGAAGGGAGGATGATTTTTCATGCAATTTCTTTCCAAAACTGCCATCCACACCAGCGGGAAGGGCCCCAGCCTGATTTACCGGATCCCGGGGATCATCGTCACCGCCAGGGACACGATTCTCACCTGCTGCGAAGGCCGTTCCGGACAAAGCGACTGGTCGGGAGAGGCGATTGTTTCCCGGCGGAGCGAAGACGGCGGCCTCAGCTGGTCCGAGGAGCGCTGTCTGGTATCCGGGCTGGGGGAATCGGTGAACAACCCGGTGATGATTGCCGGAAACGACGGGTTGGTTCACTTCCTGTGGCAAACGCGGTACCGCCGGACTTTTTATCAAAGGAGCCTGGACGACGGACGCAGCTTCTCCCCTCCGCGGGAGATTACCCGGGTTTTTGACACTTACCGGACGCGGGACGGGATTCGCTGGAACGTCTATGCGCTGGGGCCGGGCCACGGCATCCAAACCGGCGGCGGGCGGCTGGTGCAGCCGGTTTGGATCTCCTTCGGGGAGGGGGACAGCCACGGCCCCGCGGTGGTTTCCTCCATTTACAGCGAGGACAACGGGGAAACCTGGCAGGCCGGCGAGGTGATTCCCTGGGACGACCGCTGCCCAAACATGAACGAAACAACGGCCGCGGAGCTGTCCGACGGGCGGGTGCTGTTCAACATCCGCAACCACAGCCCGGAATTTCTGCGGGCGGTCAGCGTCTCCCCGGACGGCTTCAGCCGCTTCAGTCCCTGCCGGCTGGACCCCGCGCTGCCTGACCCTATCTGTTTCGGGAGCCTGGCGGCGGCTTCCATTGAGGGAAAACACACGCTGCTGTTCAGCAACTGCGGCGTCCGCCCCTGCAGGGAGAATTTTTACAGCCGGGCGCGCCGGAACCTGACAGTCAGGCTGAGCCGGGACGACGGGGAAACCTGGCCGGTGTCCCGCAGGCTGGAAATCGGAGCGGGATATTCGGACATGGCGGTTTCCCGGGACGGCAAGTGGTTTTACTGTTATTACGAACACGACTGCTCCGATATTCTCCACTCGGAGCCGCGGCATCTGACGCTTGCAAAATTCAATCTGGAGTGGCTGGAGGATTAAGGTCTCCGCCGGCGCAAAGGCGCATGCTTGAGCAGCTGACTCACGGCAGGAAATCGGAAACGGTTTCCTGCTTTTTCTTTGCCCGGACACCGGAAGAAAAGGAGTCCGGGCGGCAAAGGCGGCATAGGCACAGTATCCTTTTGGTAACTATAGCACAATATTGTGCGTACTTGTATAACGGAAAAAAATCCGTAAAATAGAAAGTACAGGGAGCAAAACGGCCCTCTGAATACATGAATGGAGGTCAAAAATATGGCACTCTCGAATCTATTTGGATGGAGCAAAAAAATGGAAGCAGCCCCTGCGGCTGCCTGCGGTTCTGCCTGTGGGGCCGGTGATAAGCCGGAGGAAAAACCCGCCGCCTGCGGCTCTGCCTGCGGCGCCGGCGACAAGCCGGAGGAAAAGCCCGCCGCCTGCGGTTCTGCCTGCGGCGCCGGCGACAAG
>DVFM01000058.1 GCA_018713245.1 Candidatus Merdivicinus intestinavium | reverse complement strand
TTTCTTCATAGGGCCTTCCTCCTTTACGCTTTCATTATATATAGAAGGAATGCTGCACTGCAAATGTGCGATTTACAATCAGATAGAAGTTGACCGGCAAAGATATGTATCCACATTTACCTTTAATTTTTTCAGCGCGGCAAAAATTTTATCGTGTTCTTTACGGCGTGGAACGCGGGTTTCTCTTTCCCAATTAGAATATGTTGTTTGACCTATTCCAATCACCTCGGCCATTTGCATTTGAGTTAAGGAAAGTTCTTGCCGTACCTTTTTCAAAAGAGAGGAATACGGGTAATCTACAAAAGCAGTATACTCGTCCAAAAGTCTATTGCGGTCAATCCCCAGAGCATTTGCAAGTGCCACTGCTGTATCGTGTTTAATAGAACGCCGGTCATTCTCATATTGAACCAGTGTTGCAGGTACAATGCCAACCTTTTCCGCTAGTTCTCTTGTAGTGAGGCCCTGAAATGTCCGGTGATACTTCAAGTATTGACCCGGCGTGGTGCATTTTTCATCGTTTTTGTAGTCAAAGGTCAAATGAATCATGATTTTGCCTTTAGAATAGAGGTAAATTCCTGTGTGATTGAGATTACTATCGGTAAGGCGAGGGAATATGCGCCCAATATCTACGAGGCGACCAAGGATTACGGCGAGGAAGTCTGGCTTGCCACCTACGCCGACGGCAAAAACTGGGGCCTTCCCATTATGCAGCCTAATGTTATTGCGCCTTTCTCGGATTCCTGGCGGATGGATTACCTGGAAAAGGTAGGGATTACCGAGGTCCCTACTACATTGGACGAGGCGGAGGAAGCCTTTTTGAAAATTATCGAAGCGGATGTCAATGAAAACGGCACGGCAGGCGATACCTATGGCCTGACATTTCGAGGCAAAGACTCCACTTCCCGCCTGTTTGAAGAAATCTTTTCTGCTTTCGGCGTTCTTCCCGCCAAGTGGATGGTGAATGATGACGGGACTCTGACCTACGGCTGGATGCGCGATGAGATCAAAGACGGCCTTGCCCTGCTGAACAGATGGTATGAAATGGGGATTATTGATCCGGAATTCGTAACGACTGACGGAGCAATTTTCAATCAGAAAGTTGCAAACGGAAGCATCGTTTATCTGACCAGCGCTACCTGGAACCGGGCGCAGCCGCCGCAGGGCGAGTTTTATCTGAACGCGATTTCCGGCGATCCCAATGCGGAATTGGTTGTCGGTCCTGCCTTGCAGGGACCGAACGGCGATTACGGATACAACACCTGGGGATCCATTACCTCCTCCACGACGTTTGGCGCTCATCTTGCCAATGATGAGGAAAAGCTCAATCTCTGCCTGCAGGTTGTGGATTTTGTTTCCGCCAACACGGACGACGCGGAATATGTCCGCTACGGCGTAGAGGGAACCGACTGGGAACGGAACGATGTTGGGGCGTATGTGGACCTGTATGCGGATGACGTCAATAAACAGGCGCAGTTCGGAAGCAGAATGCTGAATGCAACCCCGGGCGTACCGGAATTGCAGGCGCGCTATAACCGGACGGACGATGCGGAGTACAGTCAGTATGCGCTGGAAGGAACTCTGGTTCCGGGCGAAAGCTACGTCGACTGGGTGAGTACTTTTACTGACTCTGAAATCACCGCCATTTCTGCCGATATTGAGCCGGATTTCTTAAGCGGCATAATTGATATCATTACCGGCACCCGTCCGCTGGACGATTATGACACGCTTCGTCAGCAGTGGTATGACGCGGGCGGCCAGGAATTGACCGACGAGTATAACCGCGCTTACCAGGAGGGCGGCGAAATCATGGACGGCATTATTGCGCAGATTCAATAAGAATCTGTAACTGTTTGGCGGGATATGGCGAGACATATCCCGCCCTTCTGCAAGGAGGCATATTATGCGAATCGTTCCGATCAATACCGCGGAGGCTGTTTTTGAGCCGTTCTGGGACCCGGAGCTGCGGGAAATGGAGCAGTGGTCTTTTAAATTGTCGGATGAAGCGGGAACCAGGCTGATCGATTGGTGGTGCAGTTATAATTTTGAGTGGCAGAAGGCGCAGGAAGGGGAGATGGTGCTGTCCATGTTCCGCTCCTACCGGGACGGGCTTCCGGTGGAGAATTACGACCTTTTGCTGCTGTCCGTGATGGTGTCCGCGGGCTGCGCCGTCCGTATCGAGGCGGAGACCGAAAAAGGGCCCCGCCGGATGGAAAGCGGCCCCTTTGGGGAGGGAAAGCGGGAACTCACCCTGCCCCTGGAGGGGGCCGGGCGGCTTTTGTCGCTGCGGATTTCCGTTCTGGCGGCAGGCGGCACGGGGATGGGCTGGTTTAACTGGGCTGGCCTTCAGAACAGCCGGAAGCTCCCCGATTACCTGAGCCGGTTTTCCTGCTGGGATGCCGAATGGGAGGGGCAGCTGAAGCCTCTGGGAATCCCCCTTTCCTTCCGGCCCAAATACGGCGTCTTTTTCTCCGGGGAGCAGCTGGACCGGATGCGGGCCCTTTACCGGGAGAAGCGGGAAGCCGGGGCGCCGTCTCCCTTTGCGCCGGATGCGTCCTATGAAAAATACTGGGAACCGGAAGCCTGCATCAGCGATTTTGTCAACTTCTGGGACGACACCCGCTACTGCCGGGAGCGAGACAGCCGCAATTATCTTATTCGCAATGGCGTCCGCGCCGCCATGTACGGCGTTTTGGAAAAGGACGCAGCTTCCCTGCGGCTGGCAGCCCGGTACGCCATGTCCATCCTGTCCTGCACCCATTGGGATGACGGAATGATCTGCGATTTCCCGGCGGGGAGCTGGGAGCACCGCTGCTTTGTCCAGTCGCTGTGCCTTTACGACCTGGTTTTCATTTACGATCTGGCCCACGAGTTTTTTACCGCCCCGGCCAAATCCCGCCTGTTCCGGCGGCTGGCGGAGGAGGGGCTCGCGTCCATCACCTACAACACCTGGCGGCATGAGTATATTTTCCACAACAACCAGATGATCTGGTTCTCCCACGGCCGGATGGCGGCTTACGCCCTGCTGGGCAGGGAGTGGCCCCGCACTGTCCCGTACATGGAGCTCGCTTACCGCGATGTGGCGGAAAATATTGAAAACACCGTCCTGCCTGACGGCGGCTATGTGGAAGGTCCCACCTATTTCACCTGCGTGGGCCAGAACGGCGGACAGGCGCTGTACCTTTACGCCCGCTCGGCAGGGAAATCCATGGAGGAGATAACGCCGCCCCGGCTTCAGGCATCGGCGAATTTTGCAGACGCCCTGATTTCCACCGACAGGGAGCAGGACATGATTCCCATCTGCGACGGCAGGCCCCTGATGCCTCAGTCCCACCTGGCCTTTATGACGAACCTCCTGCCGGACAGCGGCTGGAACGCCATGTTCTGGAAATCTGTGGACCGTTCCGGCGGCCTGGCGGACGATTATTTCGCCCTGCTGGCCCAAAGCGCCGGGCGGCGGACGGACTATTCTCCCCCCGCCTTTGTGAGGATGCCGGATATGAACCTGATTTCCTCCCACCGCCTGCTGAACGGCGAGGAGGTGAAGCTCGTAGTGCTGGGCAACCGCAGCGGCGCCGGCCACACCCACGAGGACAAGGGGAGCTTTATCCTGGAATACGCCGGCCAGACCTTTGCCATGGACCCCGGCACCTGCGACTACAGCAGCCCTTTTTCCATGCTCTATAAGCACTGCCAGCGCCACAACGTCCTGGTTCCCGCAGGCGGACGCGTCCGCGCAGCGGCGGAAAACCCCTGCATGCAGACCATTTCCCCAGACGGGGAAGGGGATGAGCAGCAGCTCCGGGTTTCGATTGATGCCGGGAAAGCTTTTCCCGATTATTATGAATCCTGGACCCGGGAGATTCAGAGCGATTCCCCGGAGGAACTGGTAATTTTCGACCGTTACCGCCTGAAGGAAGGCTGCGGCTGCACCCGGGCGGAGTTCCTTTGGAACACCGTTCTTCCCGTTCGGCAGGAAGAAGGCGCTTTCTTCATAGAGGGGGAGCGCGCTGCGGTCCGGGTGGAGGTCCCGGAAGGCTGCCGCTGCGAGCTGCGCCGGCTGGAGATGTTCGGCGGAGGCGTGCAGAATCAGATCGCCTTTCTGCGGGAGGGGGAGGCCGGCTGCATCCGAACACGCGCCGTTCTTTGTCCGATGCAGCAGGGGATTCCGGCGAAACGATAGTAAATAATGTAAAATAATGAATAAGTACTGTACAATTTCATCAAAACGGTTTATAATATGAATGAGCTGTTTGTTTGAGCAGCGGATCCAGCCTTCAACTGCACCAGTCCAGGAGGGGTAATGTGAAGCATATTAAGACCAGAATGCTGCTGTTTACATCAATGGCGATTTTTTTATCCTGTATGCTCGGCAATTTGATTGCAACAGCGACATTTTCCCGGCTGTACCTGGAAGAACTTTACCGTTCATGTGAAAGCCAATCGCTTCAGATTCTGCAAAACGTCGATCAGAAGGTGCAGTCCGTGGAAAATTCCATCCAGCTGATCCTGACGGGGGAGGGCGTGATGAACAACCTGAGCCAGACGGATTTCAGCCATCCGGACGGGCAGGTGTTTAACGCTTACCGGGAAACGGACTGGGTGATGCAGAGCTTTCAGCAGCAGTTCCCGCAGTTTGTGGGGCTTCTGTTCCGCAACAGCAGCGGGAGCTGCTATTTTTACAACTACTATAACCCGGACCTTGACATTCTGGAGGATTTTTTCGAGCCGGAATATGTTCAGGAAATTTCCGGGACCGACCGTTTTAACTGGGAAGGAGTCTACCCCATCCAGAACCGGATTGCCAGGGAAAACGCCTATATTGTGACCCACTCCTTTGTGGATTATCAGAACCTGCGCAACCTGGGGGTCGCGCTGATTTTGCTGGAGGAGGATGTTTTTTCTTCCATTTACCGGCCGATTGTGGAGACCAGCGGGGCCAGCGTCTATCTTTTTGACGAAACCGGCGCGCCGGTGGAAATGTATGGGGAAGAGGCGCTGCGGGAGCTTGGGGAAAACCTCTCGGACGTGACGGCTGCCAAGGGGGAGGTGGTTCAGACGGAGGCGAAGGACAACGGCAGCCTTTTGACCGTTACCTGTTCTTCCGAGACCGGCTGGACTCTCTGCCTTCAGATCCCGCTGGATATCCTGACGGACAGCATGCGGCGGCTGATATTGTTTAACAGCATGATCGGCATTTTTATCATCCTGCTGTTTGGCCTTGTTCAGATTCGGTACATTTCCCGGATCACCAATGACATCGTCCGGGTGGCGGACGCCATGCGGGTTGTGGAGGAGAACCATTTCAGTCTGCGCCTGCATACGAAACGCCGCGATGAAATCGGCCTCATTTACGCCGGCTTCAACGCCATGGCGGAAAATCTGGGGAAATACTTCCGGAAGGCGGTGGAGGAAGAAAAAAGCAGGCATGATGCGGAAGTGCGGGCGCTGTTTTATCAGATTAAGCCGCATTTTCTCTATAATACTCTGGCATCCATTCGGATGTACGCCATGAAGCAGGGCTGCGGGGAAATTGTGGATATGCTGGGGACTCTAAACCGCCTTCTGCGGAATACGATCAACATCAGGGACCATTTCATCCCCCTGGAAGAGGAGATTCAAAACCTCCGGGACTACATCAAAATCTGTAATGTTCGGTACAACGGCCAGATCCGGTTTGCAATCGGCATTCCCGAGGAACTGACGGCCTGCATTATCCCCAATATGATTCTTCAGCCGGTTGTGGAAAACGCCATTGAGCACGGCGTCAGCGGGAATATCGCCGCCGGGGGTCCGCCGGCCTGCATTGACATCCTGGCGTTCCGGCAGGAGGGCGCCCTTTTTCTTCAGGTCCGGGACAACGGCGCGGGGATGACGGATATGGAGCTGGCGGCGGTGATGCGCGCCCCCGCCGAACCGGAAAAGGACGGGCACATCGGGCTTCACAACATTGACAGCCGGCTGAAGAGCCTTTACGGCGGCGAATACGGCGTACAGGTGGAAAGTGTGAAGGGGCAGTATACCTGTGTTACACTGAAAGTGCCGCTGCAGGACGGGCCGGCGGAAGGAGGCAAGAGAGGGTGCTGAGAATTCTGATTGTGGACGACGAGCCGTTCTTTCTGGCTTTTATGCAGGATTTTTTCCGCAGCTGCCGGCTCTCCTGCCGGATTGTGGGTGCGGCGCCGGACGGGCGGAAGGCGATGGACATCCTAGAAAGCTGCGAGGTTGACGTAATTTTCACCGACATCAAAATGCCGGTAATGGATGGGCTGGAGCTGATCTGCAGCGCTATGGAGCTGGACCCCTCCTACCAGTTCGTGGTTTTGAGCTCCTACAGTGATTTTCACATGGTGGGCCAGGCGTTTAAACTGGGTGCGAAGGATTATGCGCTGAAATCGGAGATAACGCCGGAGCAGATTCTGGAGATCCTCCAGAAATGCGAGGAACGCCGGGAAGGGCAGCTTCTGGAAAAGCAGCGAAATGCCGTTCAGAAACGGCGCTTTGCGGATATGTCGGCGCAGATCAGCTCCCTGCAGAATCTGGTGGACAGCAGCCGGAGTGAGATGAAGAAGCGCTTTTTCAGCGACATCCTCTATAAAAATATTTCCTTCTCCGAAGCGCGGAAGCTCCCCCACGCCGGGGCGTTTCTTCCCGGAGAGCTGCCCACCGCGCTGCTTTTGGTGAAGCTGGACGATTACTACCGGCTGCTGGACGATACCTGGGAAAACGACTATCTCCTGTTCGAGTTTGCCCTTCATAATATTTTTGAGGAGATATGCGCCGGGTTTTCCGATACGGTGTTTTTCTGCTACCAGCCGGATGAATATCTCCTTTTTACCTCCGACCGGCACGGACCGTTTGCCCTGAAGTGCAAGCTCCACGACCTGTATACGGCGGTTAAGACGGCTTTCCAGAAATCCCTGCTCATGGAGACCATCCTCTCCGTATCCGGGACGGAGCCGGATGCGGAAAAAACGGCGGCACAAATGCTCAAAGAGGCGGAAAACGCCAACAGCGCCTTTTTCCTTTTGGGGAAAGACCTTCTGCTGACGCAGGGGCAGTCTCCGCGCGGCGAGGCGGCGTTCGAGCGGGATACAGTCCCCGGCTTCCGCCAGATGCTGAACGCCAGGGATACCAAGGGTCTGAAAGACCAGATTGAGGAATATCAGATCAGATCGGAAACAGTGGAACTGTCCCAAATCCACCAGGTTCGGGGGATATTCCTGCGTTATGCCTTCTATATCCGGGAATACGCCGCTGAAAACAACGCGACCCAGCGGCTTTACGAGGACCTTTCCTACTTTGAAAACTATCTGAAGTATTACGGGACCTTGGAAGAGATGAATCAATGGCTGGAAAAAGCCGCAACCGTCCTTCTGCAGCAGGAATACCATTCCAGCAGCCTGGTGAAGCGGGTCAAGAAATATGTGCTGGCCAACTATTTCCGGGACCTTTCCCTGACCGGCATCGCAGAGGAAATGGGGGTAAACCCCAACTATCTGAGCCGCTCTTTTTCCAAGGAATACGGCGACAGCCTGATTTCCTACATCAATACCGTGCGGCTCCAGGCTGCGGCCGGGCTGCTCAAAAAAACCAATCTGAAGAACTATGAGATTGCCGAACGGGTCGGTTATCAGAATGTGGAGTACTTTTCACGGATATTCAAAAAGGCCATGGGGATGACGCCCGGCGAGTACCGCAGCAGTGCGGAATAACGCCCATTTCCGCGCAAACTGCCCCGGATTGCGGGGCGGAATCGTATGCAGCAGAAGCGGCGCCGTGTCAGCGGCGCCGTTCTTTATGCAGACGGCCAAAATTGAATGTTTCGCATGGCCGCATCCTCTATTTTTTCAGCGGGATTACCATGTTCCAGGTTTCCGTGCAGTTTGCAAAGCCCTGTCCGTCCTTCCCGTCCGACGTTGCGAAGAAAGCATAGGCCGGCTTTCCGTCCTCAAAGAGCAGGAAGGGACGTTCGAGGTTCCCCATCTCCCGCACAGCGCCGTCGTCCCAAAGCACCCGCCGGGAATACATGAGGAAGTCTTTTTGGAATTCCCAGTGGATTCCGTCCGGAGATGAGGCGAACAGGCCCCCGTATTTTTCGCCGCAGACATTCCCGTTCATGTCTTTGGCAATCATATTATACCCGTCCCCGTCCCGCCAGATGAAGGGGTCCTCAAACTGCACCGCCGGGTCCCGGAAAAGCGGAACGTCGGACTCATAGCGGTACGGGCCCTCCGGACACGGCGCGGATGCAACCCCGAATTCCATTTTTCCGTGCAGAAATTCCGGATAAGGGGGCTTGCAGTAGGCGCGGGCTTTGTAGACCAGGGTGACGCCTCCGTCCCGATTGATGCAGGGGGCAGGGTTGGAAACCAGGAAACTGTCGAAAAATCCGGGGCGGGTTTTCAAGACCGGCTCGTCCATCCGCTTCCACGGCCCGGTAATCTGATCTGCAGCAGCAACGCCGATTCGCTTATTCGAGCGTGCGACGACGGTGCGGCAGTCCTCCAGCGTCAGCTGCTCCCCCTCCCGGAGTTCCCGGAAGGGATGGGTGGTGCCGACATAATACAGATAATACCGCCCGTTCCACCGGAAAATATGGGGATTATGGGTTGCGCGTCCGTCCCAGTATTCCGCCCCCCGCGCCGGGAGCACCACCTCCGCAAAGCGGTAGGGCCCCTCGGGCGTATCCGACACCGCGCGGACGATTTCGGATGCAATCAGCCAGCCCGGATGCATGGGATAGCATTTCGGCCATCGGGAGGCGAACATATGGTAGCGCCCGTCCTCCGCGCGGATGACGCTTCCGCACCAGACCCAGTATCCTTCCATCCGGAAGCCGCCGCCGATGGGAGCGGGAAGCATCTTTTTTGTCAGCGATTCTTTCACGTTTCTCCTCCTCCATTGTCTCGGAAATTACGGTTTTCCACTTTATTCATGAACAATTGTGGATTATTTGCCCGGAACTGTGGTCATAACCACTTCCCGCAGGCGGCGCATGAACTTTTTGTATCCCTCAAACGTAACATTTTCCAGGACGAAATGGTCCGGCCCGGGGATGCAGCGGCCGTTTCGGATCAAAGCCCGGGCACGCTCCATCTGTTCCTCGATGGCTTCCTCCCCCAAAGCGCAGGCATTTTTTTCCAGGCAGGCGATGGCCCCCATCTGCGGAAGCTCCCGAAGGACCCGCATGGGGTCGCAGCCCGCCCCCACCTCAAAGGGGTACATGGCGTTGACGCCGCTTTCCGCCATGAGCTTGGCTAGCTCGTTGATATTCCCGTCACTGTCCACCAGCACGAGGGGAATTTGGTGTTCGTCCGCGAACTCCCTGATTTTTCTGAAGCCGGGCGCCAGAAATTCCCGAAAGGTGGCGGGGGAGATAATGGAGCCGGTTTTGCTGGCCATGTCCTCCCAGCTTTCAATCAGGTCATACTGAACGCCTGCGCAGAGTTTTTCCCAAAGTTTCAGGCAGAATCCGACGTAGGTATCGATGATGTCGTGCACCAGCTCCGGATCGTCATAAAACGCATAGCACAGGGCCTCGTCCCCCATCATTTTCCGGGCGAACCCGTAAACGCCGCCGCAGGTGAGCTGAAGGGGGAAGGTCCGGTTTTGGTAAAGCTCCACATAGTTGTGCCAGCCCCGGGGAATGCGGCGCGGGTCGTCCGGGTCCAGGTATGTTTCTTTGATTCTTTCCCAGTCCTTTTGGGTTTTCACCGGATATTCCAGCGTGTGAGAGTGGAAATCCCCCTGCTTTGTGACTTTTTCCACCTGGCCGTAATTGGAGCGCCGGATCAGAAACTTGTCATCTTCTTCGATGGTTTCCCAGCGGATCTCTCCGCACAGCCAGAAATTCACCGGCGTAATCCGCCAGCCCCTGTATCCGCCTTCAAATCCCAGCAGCTCGTCAATATACTCCGCAATACCGGGATTTTCTTTTTCCCAGGCCGGAAGAACCGCATGGTCGCCCCCAAAGCACTTCATAAATGGCACCCGGTCTGTTTCCTGCCCGGTCAGGGTCCGCACAAACCGCTCTCTTGTGGTCAGCTCTTTCATAAAAATGCCCCCTTTTGACTTGCCGGTAGTCTGTTATCCAAAGTATAACAGACTTTTCCTTATTTTTCTAGGCATAATTTGCCGAAAAAGCAAAAAATATGCATTTTTCAGAGGCAATTCAGGCAAGTTTTTGGAAGAAATATTGGCATGGGAAAATTCTGCATTTCGAGTACGGTGCTGGCGGCAGCGAGGAAAATGCAGGCCACAGTATGGAATTCCCAGCGGTACTCCCTATGCGGGGAGCGGCCACTGGGGATTTGGATGTCATAATCCGGCTGATATTTCAATCCACGCTCCCCGTGTGGGGAGCGACATACCGCCCGCTTTGGGCCGGGATTGGAATAAAAAATTTCAATCCACGCTCCCCGTGTGGGGAGCGACTAGAAGCATAGAAAGGATGATTGATATGAAGTATATTTCAATCCACGCTCCCCGTGTGGGGAGCGACCGGGATTTATGCCCTATGCCATGCTATACCGAGACATTTCAATCCACGCTCCCCGTGTGGGGAGCGACATTCAACAACGGGCGGGAGATTGACCCGGAAACC
>DVFM01000057.1 GCA_018713245.1 Candidatus Merdivicinus intestinavium | reverse complement strand
TGATTTGGTGGTAAAAATCTTCGCCCCCAAAGAATCCGGCCTGGATGCGGAATCCGACTTCCGGACGGAACAGGCGGCCATCCGCCGGGCGGAATCTCTGGGGATTGCCACGCCGAAGCTCCGGGGGGCGGGCTTTTTAGAGGACAAGTACCGGTTTTACTATCTGGTTACCGATTACATCTCGGGAAAAGAGGCGGGAACCTGGCTGAAAACGGCGGGCAAAGCGCAAAAAGGGCAATTCTGCGGGTGGTTACGGGACGCCCTCCGTCCCTGGAACACTCCTTGCGGAGATGGGGGTTTCCGCCGGGACATGGCCGGATACAGTTTGGAAAATCCCCGGTGGAAAGAGATTTCTCCTGCCGCCGAAGCATGCCGCCGGAAGCTTCTTCCCAGTCTGGCGGCAATGCCGGAGGTCTGCGTCCACGGGGATTTGACAGCGGAAAATCTGCTGGTTCCTGATGAAAGCGTGCCGGTTATCATTGACTTTGCCGACACGGTGCTGGCGCCGGCCTGCTATGAGCTGCCCCCCGTTTGCTTTTCCCTCTTTGATTATGACCCTGATTTGGCACGGATGTTCTGGAAATCCCCGGAACCATTGGCGGAGGCCCTGTTTGCCGGGCTTCTGCTCCACGATTTCGGCGCGGATTTCATGGGAGAAATCTGCACGCGGTTTCTGGGGATTTCCCCTAAGGAGCTTCCGAGCTTAAAACCGGTGGAAAACTTCCTCCGGGAACGGTATTCTTAGAGAAACTCACATTCTTCCCGTGAATTGGTGGAATACTCTTGCAAAATATCTGCTGATGCAATACAATAAAATTAGACCATATAATGGAAGGATGAGGAAAATGGCAAAAAAACTGCCTTTGGAAGAACTGAAGCCCTATATGGACGAAACGGCAAAACGCTTGTCTGACCGCCCCAAGCTGGCCAAGCTCTTCTGCAACTGTTATCCCAACACCATGGCCACTACCACCAAATATTTGGAGGACGGCACGGCCTTTGTCTTTACCGGGGACATCCCCGCCATGTGGCTCCGGGATTCCTCGGCCCAGGTGCGGCATTATATCGGCGCGGCCAAACATTCGGAACCGGTGGCGGAGCTGATTGAAGCCCTCATTGCCCGGCAGATGTTCTGCATCCAGTTGGACCCTTACGCCAACGCCTACAACGAAACGGACAACAACCAGTGCTGGGAACGGGACGAGCCTGCCCAAGGCCCCTGGATCTGGGAACGGAAGTATGAAATCGACTCCCTCTGCTACCCCTTCCAGCTGTCCTGGCTCTTTTGGAAGGCTACCGGCCGCACCGGCTGCTTCACGGATTCCTTCCGGAAATCCGCGGAAATGGTGCTGGACCTGTGGACAGTGGAGCAGGACCACTGTGAAAAATCCCCTTATTATTTTATCCGCAAAAACTGCCCGCCGACGGACACCCTGTCCCATGAGGGCAAGGGCGCGCCGGTGGCCCACACCGGCATGACCTGGTCCGGGTTCCGGCCCAGCGACGACGCCTGCGTGTACGGCTATCTGGTGCCCGCCAATATGTTTGCGTCCGTCGTCCTGTCTTACCTGGCGGAGATCTTCACAGAGATCTACAAGGACGAGGCTTTTGCCGCCCGGGCTTTGAAGCTCAAAGGCGAAATCGACGAGGGCATCCGCAAATACGGCGTTTATGAGCACGAGAAGTTCGGAAAAATCTACGCCTACGAAACCGACGGCATGGGACATTACACCCTGATGGACGACGCCAACGTCCCCAGCCTCCTGTCTATCCCGTATTTGGGCTGGTGCACCCCGGATGATGAAATCTACCAGAACACCCGGCGGTACGTCCTGAGCAGGGAAAATCCCTTCTACTACGAGGGCAAGGTCTTAAAGGGCGTGGGAAGCCCCCATACGCCGCCCCGTTACGTCTGGCACATCGCTTTGTCCATGCAGGGCCTCACTTCCAACAGCCGGGAGGAGCAGGAAGCGCTGCTGGCCATGCTGGAGGCAAGCGACGCGGACACCGGCTATATGCACGAGGGCGTTTTCGTGGACGACCCCGCCCAGTTCACCCGGCCCTGGTTTGCCTGGTCCAACTCGATTTTCTCGGAGTTTGTGCTCCACTATCTGGGCATGGAAAACGCCTGAACGCGGAAGGGAGAAATCAATATGAGTGAGATGACAGTTTCGGCCGCCGGCGCTGTGCTGCGGCTGGATACGGAGACGCTGGCGCTGACCATCTGCGCCGGGAACACGGAATGGCGCAGCGCGGAAGAGCCGCGGATTGCCTGGAAAGACGGGCGGGAGACGCTGTTCCGGGAAGCGGGACAGATCCGCCACAGCCTGTGGGAAACCGGCGTCGGCAGCGGGCTCCGCAGCCGGTATGAGGGCTTCTCCCAGGACGGAAAGGACACGGGCTTTGCCTTTGAAACCATCGTCTGGGTGGAGGCGTCCACCGGCGACGTGTTTTTTGAATGGCTGCCCCTTTCGGAGGGGGAAGCGGCGGTAAAGTCGGTTTACTGGCCGGCGGCGTTCGGCTTTGAAAAGAAATCCGGCTCATGGTACAGCCTCCTCAACTACGAACAGGGCCTGCTCATCCCCAACGACTGGCCGGAGGAGCTGGGGCGGATTCCCTTTGAGGGGCAGCTGTGCAGCTGCGCCGCCTATATGCCCTGGTTCGGTCAGGTGCGGGACGGCGCCGGATACATCGCCATCAATGAAACCCCCTGGGATGCCGCTTATCAGGCGGAGCATCCCGCGGGCGGCCCCTACACCAGCATCTCCTGGCGCTGGCTCCCCACATTGGGGAAAATGGACTACCGCCGCCGGGTGCGCTATGTGTTCCGGGAGACCTGTGATTATAATACTCTTTGTAAAATTTACCGCGATTATGTCAAGGAGACGGGACTTTTCACCAGTTTGGAGGAAAAAGCAGCCCGGAATCCCCGGGTCAACGACCTCATCGGCGCGGCCATTGTCCACAAGGGCATCAAGACCCATGTGGCGGAGGATTCCGCGTTTTACGACCCCTCTGCGCCGGAGAAAAACGACTTCCTGACGCCCTTTTCCGTCCGGACTCAGGAAGTGCGCCATTACCATGAAAAGGGCGTGGAGAAGCTCTATCTGCATCTGGACGGCTGGGGACAGCCCGGCTACGACAACCAGCACCCCGATTACCTCCCCGCCTGCGCCGAAGCCGGCGGCTGGGAGGGATTCCGGGAGCTTTCCGACACCATGGAGCAGTGCGGCTACCTTTTCGGCATCCACGACCAGTACCGGGACTATTATTTTTCCGCCAAAACCTTTGACCGGGAATTCGGCATCCACGACCCGGAAGGAAACATCTTCGAGATGTCCCGCTGGGCGGGCGGCCATCAGACCTATCTCTGCGCCACCCAGGCCCCCTATTACGTCAAGCGGAATTTTGAGGAACTGTTCCGCCACGGCATCCGCCTGAAAGCGGCCTACCTGGACGTTTTCACCTGCAACGAGCCGGACGAATGCACCCACCCGGAGCACCGCATGAGCCGGAAGGAATGCCTGGAATACCGCAACGCCTGCTTCGCCTACCTGACCTCCCGGGGGATTCTGCCCAGCTCGGAGGAAGTGACCGACTGGTCCATGAAAGAGCTGGTGTTCTGCCATTACGGCCCCTATGACTTTATGCTCCGCGCCCCCGGCAGCCCCAAGAAGGGCATCCCGGTGCCGCTGTTCAACCTGGTTTACCACGACTGCCTCATCCTCCCCTGGCCCATGGACCATGGCGAGGGGCAGGAGGACTATATGCTTTACGCCCTGTTAAACGGCGGCGCGGCCTACATGGACAAGGACGGCGCGTATCCCGGCATTGACGGCGCCTTCGACAGCGCCCGGGAGCAGGCCCTGGACGAGAGCATCGCCCGTTACCGCATCGTGGCCGGCCTTCAGGAAAAGGTGGCCAAGTGCGAACTGGTCCGCCACAGCTTCGACCCCGCGGACTGGAGAAAGCAGCAGTCGGTGTTCAGCGACGGCACCGCCGTCTCGGTAGACCTGGGGACGGGAAGCTGGGAAATCGAATAATTTTGCAAGGAGGAATGCGCCATGACGATGGAGGAAGCCGCCGCGCGCTGCGGCTGGGACCTGAACGGGACGCTGCGGCGGTTTGGCGGAAACGAAAAGCTCCTGGAGCGGTTTGTCAAAAAATTTCCCCAGGACCCGACCTTCGGGCAGCTGGAGGACGCCGTTTCCCGGCGCGACCTGAAAGGGGTGGAGACCGCCGCCCATACCCTCAAGGGCGTGGCGGGGAACCTGGGATTTACCGGGCTGTATGAAGCCTGCGCCGGACTGGTGGCGGCGGTCCGCGCCGGCGAGGAAGAGAAGGTTCCGCCGCTTTGGGAAGCAGCGGAGGCGGCTTACCGCACAGCCGTGGACGGTATTTCCCAAATCGAGTGGTGACGCTGCCGCAGCAAGGGGGAGGGCCCGCGCCCTCCCCTTTTTTCAAAGACTGTTTTGGGGAAAAATGGAAGGAGGAATCGCCTGTATGGCGCTGACCCGGTATCGGATTTTGGAAAGGCTTCGGGAAGCGGGCGGGGAGCTTGTTTCCGGCGGGGAGCTGGCGCAGGAGCTGGACATTTCCCGGACCGCCGTTTGGAAAAACATCCTGTCCCTCCAGGAGGAGGGGTACCGCATTGACACCGCCGCCAACAAGGGCTACCGCTTCCTGGGCGGCGAGGTCTTTTCCGGCTATGAGGTGGAGCGGCGGCTGGAAACCCACACCGTAGGGCGGCAGCTCTATTTTCTGGAGGAGGTGGATTCCACCAATTCCTATATCCGCCAAAAAGCTGCGGAGGGCGCGCCGGACGGGGCCGCCGCCATCGCCCGGAAACAGACCGGCGGCCGGGGGCGGATGTCCCGGAAATTCGAGTCCCCGCCGGACGTGGGGGTCTATCTCACCATTCTGCTGCGGCCCAGGCTGCTGGCCGGGGAGCTCAATCTGGTGACGCTGCTGGCGGCGGTGGCGGCGTCGGACGCCATCGGGGAGCTGACCGGCGTCTGCCCCGATATCAAATGGACCAACGACCTGTATCTGGGCGGGCGCAAAATCTGCGGCATCCTCACCGAATGCGCGGTGGAGGGGGAGACCGGGGCGGTGGACTATGCCGCCGTGGGCATCGGAATGAACCTGCTTCAGGAGGAAGGGGATTTCCCGCCGGAACTGCGGGGCATCGCCGGCTCGGTCCTGATGGGAACCGGCGCGCGGGTATCCCCGGCGGACTATGCGGCGCGGCTGTTCCGCTGCTTTGAACGGTATTTTTACGACGGGCATTTTCCCGAAAACCGGGAGGAGTTTCTTGCCAGATACCGGGAGCGGCTGTTTTTCCTGGGCCGGGAGGTGATGGTCTGCGGGCTGCGGGAGCAGTACCCGGCGGTTGCGCTGGACGTCGACCGGGAGGGTCGGCTGCTGGTCCGGAAAACGGACGGGACCGTCGCAGCCCTCAACAGCGGCGAAATCAGCATCCGCATGCCCCATCGGGGATAGAATCCGCCAGAAATTTTCCGAAATTGAGAAATTTTTTCAGAGCCCTTGCCCGAAAGCCCCGGTTGTGGTATCATGAAAAGAGAAGCAATTTTGGGGGGTGTAACGATTGGAAAAGAATACCCGCGTGCTGGTAACGCCGGCGTCGGATGGGGACGTGCCTTTTTTGCAGAATGTGGAGGTGCGGCTTGCCGGATATTTTGACAAAGCGGAGGGGCAGTACATGGAACAGCCGGACAGCGACAGCTGCCTGCTGCTGTTCTGCACCGACGGGCAGGGATTTGCGGAAATCGACGGAAGGGTCACGCTGGTGGGGAGCGGGGAAGCGGTTCTGCTCCTGCCGGGAAGCACCCATGTGTATGGTGCAAGCGCGGAGCATCCCTGGTCCATCCTTTGGGTGAATTTCACCGGCCAGATGGTGGATTTCCTGCGGGAAAAGCTGGAAATCCCCGGAAACGGGGCAATCCTCCGGCGGAACATCCGGGAAAGCCTGCCGCTGCTGGAGCAGGTGCTCTCCACCCTGGCCGAAGGACAGGACCTGATGCGGCTGCTGGACGCTTCGGCCTGCCTGCAGCTGGCCCTGTGCCGCATGGCGGCGGCCAACCTCTGCTACGGCGCCCAGCGCCAGCATGTGGAGCGGGCGAAAGCCTACCTGCTGGAGCACATTGAGAAGGAAACCTCCCTGGAGGAGCTGTCCGCCGCCATCGGGGTGTCCAAATTCTATCTGATCCGCATCTTTAAGGCGCATTTCGGCACATCCCCCATGGAGTATCTGCGGGGGGTGCGGATGCAGCGCGCCTGCGACCTGCTGCTGGAGACGGAGATGCCGGTGAAGGAAATCGGCCGCCAGCTGTCCTACAGCTCGGCCTATCATTTCGCCCAGTGTTTCCGGCAGTACGCCGGCTGCAACCCCAGCGTGTTCCGCAAGGCCATGCGCAAGGGGCGCAGCCGGTGACGAAAATTTATCAAAAGAAGGAATCCAAACATGGCAATTGAACAAGTGCGGGAGTATTTCCGAAAATTCGGCAGAGAGGGGGATGTTCTGGAGTTTCCGGTTTCCAGCGCCACGGTGGAGCTGGCGGCGAAGGTTTTGGGAACGGAGCCGGGCCGCATCGCCAAAACGGTTTCGCTGTACGGGGACGAGGGGGAATGCCTGCTCATCCTGACGGCGGGGGAGCGGAAGATTGACAATGCGAAATTCAAGCAGACTTTCCACAAAAAGGCGAAAATGCTGGCCTTTGAGGATGTGGAGCCCATGACCGGCCACGCGCCGGGCGGCGTCTGCCCCTTCGCGAACCCGGACGGCTGCCGGGTCTACCTGGACGAGTCCCTTCGGGAGTACGACACGGTTTATCCCGCCTGCGGCAGCGCCAATTCCGCCATCGCCTTAAGCTGCGGGGAGCTGGAAGCGTATTCCCGGGCTGCGGGCTGGGTGGACGTCTGCAAGGAAAAGGAAGGCTGAGAAGATGGGAGCGGTCAAGTCCTTCCTCAAAAAGGAGCCGGTGCTGGCGGTTTCCGGAGCGCTGGCGGTTTTATCGGCGTTTTTCGTTCCGCCGTCGGCGGCTTATCTGTCCTACATCGACTTCCGGACGCTGGGAATCCTGTTCTGCCTGATGGCGGCGGTGGCCGGGCTGTCCGGAGCCGGAGTATTCGATGCGCTGGCCCGTCTGCTCTCCCGGAAAGCGGGGACGGTCCGGCGGCTGGTGCTGCTGCTCACGCTGGCGGCGTTCGGGCTTTCCATGTTCATCACCAACGACGTGGCCCTCATCACCTTTGTCCCCCTGACAATCCTGATGCTGGGGCGGACGGGGCAGCGGACGCTGATTTCCGCGGTCGTCATGGAAACCATCGGCGCCAACCTGGGCAGCGCCCTGACCCCCTTCGGAAATCCGCAGAACCTCTACCTCTATTCCCGATACGGCATGGGAATCGGGGAATTTTTGGGCGTCACCGGGCCTTTGTGCCTCATGGGGCTGCTGCTGACCGCCGGAGGGGTGCTGCTCTGCCGGCTCCCGCGGGAACCCATTGCGCCTCCCGCGGGGGAGGCGGTTTTTTGCCGCAGGAAGGCCCTGTTTTATGGGGCGCTGTTTCTTATAAGCCTGCTGGCGGTGTTCCGGGCGCTCCCATGGCCTGCGGCGCTGGTCATTGCGGCGGCGGCGCTGGCTTTGACCGACCGGGGGATTTTCCGGCGGCTGGATTACAGCCTGCTTCTGACCTTTGTGTTCTTTTTTATCCTGGTGGGCAACCTGGGGAGCATCCCCTCGGTGGAACGCTGGATCTCCGGCCTGCTGGAGGGCCGGGAGCTGGCGGTTTCCGCCCTGGTGAGCCAGGTCATCAGCAACGTCCCGGCGGCGCTGATGCTGTCGGGCTTTACGGACAACTGGCGGGGGCTGCTGGCCGGGACCAATATCGGCGGACTGGGCACCCTGATTGCCTCCATGGCGAGCCTTATTTCCTTCCGGCTGTACGCCAGAAGCGAGGGGGCGAAAGCCGGGAGATACTTTGCGGCGTTTACTTTCTGGAATTTTGCCGCCCTGCTGGTGATGCTGGCGGCGGGCCTGCTGCTGTTGCAGCGCTGAATCCATTTTACATAGAAAAGGAGAGTCCATATGAGCAACATCTGGCACGATATGAATCCGCAGCGGATTCATCCCGACGATTTTATCGCGGTCATTGAAATTACCAAAGGCAGCAAGAAAAAGTACGAGCTGGACAAGGAGACGGGATTCATCATCCTGGACCGCATCCTGTACACTTCCACCCATTATCCGGCCAACTATGGCCTGATCCCCCGGACCTATGCCGACGACGGCGACCCGCTGGACGTGCTGGTCCTCTGTTCCGAGGAGCTGGAGCCGCTGACTTTGGTGCGCTGCTACCCCATCGGCATGATTAAAATGATCGACAACGGCCGGGACGACGAAAAAATCATCGCCATCCCCTTTAACGACCCCACCTACAACGTTTACCACGATATCAGCGAGCTGCCCGCCCACATCTTTGAGGAGATGACCCACTTTTTCCAGGTGTACAAGGCGCTGGAGCACAAGGAAACGGCGGTGGACGAGGTGAAAGGCGCCGGGGAGGCGGTAAAGGTCATTTCCAAATGCATCCAGATGTATGAGGAAGGCTTTTGCGGCAAAAACCGGCGGGAGGAAGGGTCCGTATGAAAACTGCGGACCTGCGGGAGCGTCCCGTTTGGGCGAAAGTCCTGACGGACGACGGGCTGGAGGAGCTTCTGCCGGCCGGAGAGGGCGTTTTCGCCCGGGAGGATATCCGCGCCGGCGTGACGGATGACGGCGCGGTCTTTGTGGAGGCTGTCCGGCCGGTGCGCCGGGTTTATCTGGCCTGGCGTCAGGAACTGGACCGGGATGTCCGGATTCTGGGGGACCACTGGGAACGGGGCTACGGTGATATGGAATGGCGGGGCATCGTCCCGGAGCGGGTGCTGCCCTGGTATGCGCTGGTGTGGGATGGGTCCCGGACGTTCTGCTACGGCGTCCGGACCAATCCCGCCGCGTTCTGCAGTTTCCGGGTGGAACGGGGGCTGCTGATTCTGGACGCCGACGTCCGCTGCGGCACGGAGGGCGTGCGGTTAGGCGGGGAACGGCTGTGCGCCGCCCGCCTGGAGCAGATGGTCAGCGCGGAGCGTCCCTTTGCCGCAGCCCGGGCGTTCTGTGCCAGGCTGTGCGGGGACCCGCTTCTTCCGAAGGAGCCGGTTTACGGCGGGAACGACTGGTATGCCGCCTACGGCAGGAATTCGGACGCGCTGATTATGGAGCATGCCCGCTGGATCGCCGATTGGGCGGACGGCAGCCCGAACCGGCCTTTTATGGTCGTGGATGATGGATGGCAGTGCTGCCACTGGGGCAGCGGCGGCTACAACGGCGGCCCGTGGCGCTGGGCAAACGAGAAGTTTCCGGACGGGATGGACGGCCTGGCCGGGCGGATGAAGGAGCTGGGGGTAAGGCCCGGCATCTGGTTCCGGCCGCTTCTCACTGTGGGGGAAGTCCCCCGGGAATGGAAGCTGAAGGAGGCGGACGGCGGCTCGGTTCTGGACCCCAGCCGGGAAGAAGTCCTGGAGCTCGTCGCGGCGGATATGAAGCGGCTGAAGGACTGGGGCTTTGAACTGGTCAAGCACGATTTTTCCACCTACGACATTTTCGGCCGGTGGGGCGGCTGGATGGGTTCGGAACTCACGGACGGCGGCTGGCAGTTTGCACGGAAGGACCGGACCACTGCCCAGATTATCCGGCGGCTTTACGAGACCCTGCGGCAGTCGGCGGGGGAAATTTCCATCATCGGCTGCAACACCGTGGGCCATCTGGGGGCGGGGCTCTTTGACATTCAGCGCTGCGGCGATGATACCAGCGGCCAGGAATGGGAGCGCACCCGGAAGATGGGGGTCAATACCCTCGCTTTCCGGATGCCCCAGCAGGGGACCTTCTTTGCGGCGGACGGCGATTGCGTCGGCCTGACGACCCATGTCCCCTGGGAAAAGAACCGCCAGTGGCTCCGGCTTTTGGCTGCCAGCGGGACGCCGCTGTTTGTTTCGGCGCAGAAAGATGCGCTGGGTCCGGAGCAGGTCCGGGCGCTGCGGGAGGCCTTTGCGGCTGCGTCCCGCCCTCTGCCGCCCGGCGAACCGCTGGACTGGACATATAATTCCTGCCCCGCCAAATGGCTCTTGAACGGCGAAGAAGTGGAGTTCGATTGGTAACATCGGCCGGGCAGCGGAAAGGCAGGGAGGGAAAGAACCCTCCCTGCCTCAGAGTGTCGAAAAACCTCATTTGAAAGAAAACGTGCACAAAAGAGAAAAAGAAAAGTTTTGGTCCAGCTTTTTTAAAAGCTGGTGGTTT